>JALUFA010000266.1 GCA_027052485.1 Hydrogenothermaceae bacterium | reverse complement strand
GAACAATAAGGGCAGGTGAATAAAAATTTACCTTTAAAAACCGTTTTTATTTTTACCTGTTTTGTTTCGCCTTTCTTAATGTTTTTAACCATTACATCGTATGGAGGTAAGATATAAAAGCAGTGTCCGTAAACTTCAGAGGAGTAATCGTCGCCAATTCCTTCATCCAAAGCGGTTATTCTGAATAAAACTACCTTATTATAGGGAACAACTACCTTGTTTGGCTTGTATCCTTCTTTAGAAACTTTGATATCAATAACTACATCAGGCTTCTCCTTTTCATCAACCTTAGAACATGAAAAGAAAGCTAAAAAGCTAGCCAATAGGAGAAAAAGTACTTTCCTCATACTGCTTTAACTGTTTTTCTAACTTTTTAAGTTTTTCCTGTAAAATTTTCAGTTTACTTTCTAATGTTTTGTTATCAGTTTTTTTCAGCTCTTCTTTCACATGTTTTATCTGCTGCTTGATGGTTTTTATCTGAGATATGATTTCTAGCCTAACATCGGAGTAAGGCTCAGCAAAGGAAATGCTAAAGACTATTAAACTTAACAAAATAAACTTTTTCATATCTGTTCTTCCTTTAAAGTTCTTAATAGTTTCTTTACTCCTCTTCTTAAATCATCTAAACTGCCTGTGTTTTCTATAACAAAATCTGCAAACTTTCTTTTTTCCTCTATATCCATCTGGGCGTTTATCCTGTCTAAAGCTTCCTTATAGGTATATCCTTTTTTCAGCAGCCTTTCTATTTGAACCTTTCGTGGTGCATAAACAACAACAACTTTGTCATACTGCTTATAACTTCCAGTTTCTATCATTAGCGGAACTTCTGCAAATGCAAGTTCATAACCTTTCTTTTCCCTTTCTTTAAACCAGTTTTGTATGTACTGAAAAACAAGAGGATGGAACAGTTCTTCTAACCTTTTCTTTTTTTCTGGGTTATTGAATATAATGGACGCTGCCTTTTTTTTATCAATGCTACCGTTATCTAATACTATACTTTTATCTTCTAGTATTTCTATAGCTTTATCTACCACTTCTTTTTGCGTCCATAATTCTTTTACAACTTCATCGGCATCTATAACAGGAATTCCTTCCTCCTTAAGGATTTTTTTTACTGTAGACTTTCCTGTTGCTATTCCACCAGTCAAACCAACTTTTAACATTTTTGTTTACCAGATATTGTTTTGTCTAAAACTGAAGTATCCATCACTACCAACTATTATATGGTCTAAAATCTCAAATCCAAGTTTTAAGGCAAGCTCCTTAACCTCGTTTGTGAACCTGATATCCTCATCACTTGGATTTGAAGGAGCATTTGGGTGATTGTGAACCATTACTATTCCGTAGGCGTTGTACTCAAGGGCAGGTAAGAAGATGTCCCTCGGCGGTATGCCTACCACGTTTAAGCTACCAACGGCTATAGTTTCTTTCCCCAAAAGCTGGTTGATAGAGTTTGTGTATAAACAAATAAACTTTTCTTTTTTCTCAGATTTTAGGTCTTTTACCTGATTGTAAACATCTTCAGGTGAGTTAATCTCTATATGGGATGTTTCCTCGCACAGCCTTTTAGCAAGCTCTACAATTGCCAAAATCTGTAAAGCTTTTGATGTACCTATCCCTTTTATCTTTGTTAAATCTTCAATTGAAACTTTTTTTAGCCCTTCATATCCAAAAGTTTTTATAACCTTATCTGCTAGCCCTATAACGTTTATTCCCTTTGTCCCAGACCCTAAAGTTAAAGCTAAAAGTTCTCCATCGGAAAGCTTATCTATGCCAAGTTTTAAAGCCTTCTCTCTTGGC
>JALUFA010000265.1 GCA_027052485.1 Hydrogenothermaceae bacterium | reverse complement strand
AAAAAAGTGGCTTGAGCTGGGGAAAAAGGCAAAAGAGGAAGCACTCTCCACAAAACCATCCTCAAAAGAAGAGCTATTAAGACTGACCGAAGAGCTTAACGTTTTACATCAGCTTGAAAATCTACTGACGTATCCTCAGGTAGAAAAACGGGTAAAAGATGAAACACTTAGACTTCACGGCTGGTATTACGATATATCCACAGGCGATGTGTACGTTTATAACCCTGAAAACAACCAGTTTGAAAAACTAATTTAAGGAGGAAGCTTTGTCAAAACCAAAAATAATAATCTTAGGTAGTGGTCCAAATAGAATAGGACAGGGTGTTGAGTTTGACTATGCCTGCGTCCACTGTGTTTTTTCCTTAAAAGAGGAAGGCTACGAAGCAATAATGGTTAACTGTAATCCAGAAACAGTTTCCACCGACTACGACACATCAGATAAACTTTTTTTTGAGCCTATAGTACTTGAAGATGTTCTAAACATTATCAAAGCAGAAAATCCTGTTGGGGTTGTAGTCCAGTTTGGAGGACAGACACCTCTAAAACTTGCTGTGCCCCTTCAAAACCAAGGGGTAAATATACTGGGAACATCTCCAGAAAGTATAGATATAGCCGAAGACAGGGAAAGGTTTAGAGACCTTATCATAAAACTTGGTTTAAAACAGCCTGAGAGCGGTATTGCAAAATCAAAAGAAGAAGCAATCCTCATTGCAGAAAAGATAGGCTATCCAGTGCTTGTTCGTCCTTCTTACGTGCTTGGTGGTAGGGCGATGCGTCTTGTGTATGACACTGCAGAACTTTTAGACTACATTGAGGAAGCGGTTCTGGTTACGGAAGACAAGCCCCTACTGATTGACAGATTTCTTGAAAACGCTGTTGAGCTTGACGTTGATGCCGTCAGTGATGGGGAAGATGTACTGGTAGGAGCAGTTATGGAGCATATAGAGGAGGCAGGTATCCACTCTGGGGACAGTGCAACAAGTATCCCCCCTTATTCACTAGAAGATGAGATTGTTGAGAAGGTCAAGGAACAAACTAGGAAACTAGCTAAAGCTCTAAACGTTAAAGGTTTAATGAACGTCCAGTATGCGGTAAAAGACGGAGAGATTTACGTTATTGAAGTTAACCCTAGAGCCTCAAGGACTGTACCTTTTGTAAGTAAGTCTATTGGCTATCCCCTTGCAAAAATAGCGTCAAAGGTTTTAGTAGGTAAAAAACTAAGGGAGATAGTGCCAGAAGTTTTTGAGATTAAAGACCCTCACCCTGCGTCTGACTTTTGGGATAAAAATACAAAACGATACTCAATCAAAGAGGTTGTTTTCCCATGGAACAGATTTCCTGAGGTTGACCCTGTGCTAGGTCCTGAGATGAAGTCTACAGGAGAAGTGATGGGAATAGATGAGGATTTTGGCCTTGCGTACTGGAAAGCACAGGCAGGAACAGGCTCGCTACTACCCGAATCTGGAAACGTTTTCATCTCAGTTGCAGATAAAGACAAGCCTAAGATATTAGATATTGCACGGGAGCTTATAAACCTTGGCTTTTCAATACTTGCAACAAAGGGAACGTACCAGTATCTAAAGGAGCATGGAATACCTGCAACGTTGGTAAACAAGCTCTCAGAGGAGAGACCAAACATTGTGGATAAAATCAGGAATGGAGAAGTTGCCCTCATAATAAACACACCATCTGGTAAAAGGGAGCGTTCAGACGCATATTATATAAGAAGAGCCGCTGTAGCCCATAAGGTTCCGTACTTTACAACGGTAAGAGGAGCCTATGCAGCTGTAAACGCCATAAAATCTTATAAAGAAAAAGGGCTAACG
>JALUFA010000264.1 GCA_027052485.1 Hydrogenothermaceae bacterium | reverse complement strand
CTCTATTACATATATCATTTACGATATAAAGATACATTAGCCTATATGACTAACGTCATTTGGGTTTTTACTAGGAATTATTATGATTAAGAAAAACCATATATAGGAGGTGGCACAATGTCAGATGTTATCTTAGTAGGTCAAGAAGTACCTGAGTTTGAAATGGAAACATACGAACCAGAAACAGGAAAGTTTGGAAAGTTTTCTTTAGCCGATGCTAAAAAAGAGGGAAAATGGACTATTTTATTCTTCTACCCAGCAGACTTTACATTCGTATGTCCTACAGAGCTGGCAGACTTAGCAGAAGTTTATCCAAAACTAAAAGAACTCGGTGCAGAGGTAGTTTCTGTGTCTACTGACACAAAATTCGTTCACTTAGCATGGCACAGAGATGAAAAACTTCTAGAAAACGTAAAATACCCAATGGGTGCTGACCCAACAGGAAAAGTTTCTAGAATGTTTGGCGTTTACGATGAAAACACAGGATTGGCTTTAAGAGGTACTTTCATTATATCTCCAGAAGGAAAGCTTGTAGGTTCTGAAGTAAACTTCTACAACGTAGGAAGAAACGCTCAAGAGCTCGTTAGAAAAATGGAAGCTAACGCATACCTCATCGGACACCCAGATGAAGCTTGCCCTGCAAGATGGGAACCTGGAAAGAAAACTCTCAAACCTTCGGAAGAACTGGTAGGAAAAGTTTACGAAGCGTTAAACGAGTAATAACACTTAGGGGCTTTTGCCCCTTTATTTAAAAATGGCAAAGTTTTTACTAAAACGCTTTTACCCAACAAGCTTACAGATAGAGGCAACCGATAAGCAGATACTTCAAATGTTTCCTGTAGAAAAACAGGAACACCCATTTATGGGTATTATCAGTAGAGTTTGGCTCACAGATAACAGAGAAATCTCAGTTGATAACTTTCCTAAAGATGAAATTTTAGACCTTTCAAAGGATGGTTTACACCTACAACTGAAGCCTGAAAAACTTGAAGAAATCTTATCTTCTATAGATAAGTTCAAAATTGTCCTGTACTACGAAGGAAAAGAAGACGTATACGAAGTAGAAAGGATTGATTAATCCTTAACTGTAAGTTTCCCCTTTAACTCTTCAGGGATTTTCTCTACATAAATAGACCTGCTAGGAAAAGCAAATGAAGAACCATTCTTTTCCACAATATCCATAATTTTAAGCTGGATATCCTCCTTTATCTCTAGCCATTTCGCCCAGTCTGGAGTGTTTGTATAACAGTAAACAAATATGTTTAATGAGCTATCGGCAAACTCGTAAAAGTTTACAAGAAGGGTTTGGTTTTTGTTTATTCCTGGATGGTTTTCTAGGAGTTGTTTTATTTCCTTAACTATCTTTTTAATTGTTTCTCTAGGGGTGTCGTACGTTAGACCTATTAAAAACTTAATTCTTCTGCTGTCTCTTCTAGAGAAGTTCTCAACGGGAGAGTTTGCTATTAAGCTGTTTGGCATCGTAACGATAGACTTTTCAAATGTTCTAATTTTTGTCGTTCTAAGGCCTATATCTTCAACTATACCTTCAATCTTTTCATTTATAAGAACCCAGTCTCCAATCTTAAAAGTTTTGTCTGCGAGGATAGAAAGACCACCGAACAGATTTGCCGCAGTGTCTTTTGCAGCCAGAGCAAACGCTAAACCACCAAGTCCCATAGAAGCCACAAAAGCACTAACGTTTATGCCCCATTCCTGAAGCAGTGCTACCAGACCTAAGATAATAACAAAAGCCTTTATAGTTTTATTTACAAAACTTGAGACTTCCTTTGCTAACTCCCCACCTATCCTTTGACCGAACTTATCTATCTCTTCTTTA
>JALUFA010000263.1 GCA_027052485.1 Hydrogenothermaceae bacterium | reverse complement strand
CAAGTTTTCTAAACTTTTGCATAGACTCAAGGAAACCTTTTGTTAAAGGAACATCACTTTCCCAGATAACATCTCTAGCGTTGTAGCTAGCGTTTCTCTCCCCAATTAGGAGAAGGTCATAGAGTTTTTTCTCAACAATGTCTGTAACTTCTTTTGCCTTGTTTTTGTCTAGGTCAAGGCTGGCACCTTTTCTAAATAAAGCTTCTAGCTTTGTGAAACCAACTACTGCCATCTATTTCACCCTCCTTAAAGTTTTTAATTAAAAATTATACCATAACAGTATTTCAATCAAATTTTTTGATAATAACCTTATTAAATTTGCATATATGTTTATGAGTACTTACCTCTACAAGTCTGTGTAATATAATGATTACTACTTCAAATAACCGTTGGGAGATGCTATGCAAACCCAAACAATAAGTAAAAAGTATATATCAGAAAAAGTTTTAAATAAAGAAAGGTTAACAAAAGAAGAAGGTCTGTTTTTACTGGAGAATTTTTCTCTGCTCGAACTTGGTGAGCTTGCAGATTTTGTACGTCAACAAAAACATCCGGATAATATAGTCACGTACGTTGTAGACAGAAATGTAAACTACACAAATGTGTGTGTGGCAGGTTGTAAGTTTTGTGCCTTTCAAAGAAAAAAAACAGACCCGGATGCGTACGTTTTACCAATAGAAGAGATACTAAAAAAGGTTGAAGAGCTTGTAAATGCAGGTGGTACAACTCTTCTAATGCAAGGAGGGTTAAACCCAAACCTAAGGCTAGACTTTTACATAAATATGTTTAAAGCTATAAAAGAAAAATTCCCTCAAATACAGATACACTCCCTCTCTGCAACCGAGATAAACTACATAGCAAAACTTGAAAAAATGTCTATAGAAGAAGTTTTAAGAATTCTCCACGAGGCAGGATTAGACAGTCTTCCTGGAGGTGGAGCCGAGATTTTAGACGATGAGGTTAGAGTTTTCATATCCTCAAATAAAACCACCACCCAGCAGTGGCTAGAAGTTCACAAAACAGCCCATAAACTTGGGATGATGTCTACTGCAACGATGATGTTCGGGCATGTGGAAAAACCAAAGCATATCATTAACCATCTAGATAGAGTAAGACAGCTTCAGGATTACTCCTTGAAAAACAGCAAGGGACATTTTACCGCGTTCATTCCTTGGACTTTCCAGAAGGGAGGTACAAAGCTAGACCACCTTGAACCTGCCACATCTACATGGTACTTGAAAGTATTAGCAACAGCTCGGATATACCTTGATAACTTTGATAACGTACAAACCTCCCACGTAACCCAAACAATGAAAGTAGGACCTGTAGGGCTACACTTTGGAGCAAATGACCTTGGTAGTACGATGATGGAAGAAAACGTAGTAACGTCTACAGGACTAAAGGTTGCATATCCTAACAAAGAAAAAATGGAAAGAATAATAAGAGAAGCCGGTTTTATTCCAGCCCAAAGGGACACCTATTACAACATAGTTTCATAAAAGCCATGAATAGAAGACTGATAATAGTAAGCTCTAACACGTTGGTTTTTTATCTTATAGAAGAAGATAAAGAAGTCGTTGAGCTACACGTTGATAAAAGACACACAAACATTAACGCCGGTGATATATACAAGGGTAAAGTTAAACGAATCGTGCCGGCAATGAATGCAGTTTTTATTGATATTGGAGAAGAGAAAGAAGCCTTTCTTCCGATAAAAGACCCCTCTAGAGAAAAGTACAACCAAGGCCAGCCTGTGATGGTCCAGGTAAAGAGAACCCCTATTGGGGTAAAGGGTAGCAAGGTTTCAACAAACGTAGCTATTCCCGGAAAGTACCTTGTTTTAACACCTAATAACAGTAAAGTGTCAATCTCAAACAAGTACTCTACACAGGAAGAAAAAACAGCCTTAAAAGAGAGAATAAGCAATATTTTAGAGCCGTACAATCAGGAGCAGTTTGGATACATAATAAGAACTCTTGCATGTGAAGCGTCCGACGATGAGCTTATAGAAGACTTTATGACTCTTAAATACATATGGGGCAAAATTCAGGAGACCTTTAACAAAAGAAAGGCTCCATCTAAAATCTACACAGAAGAGTACAAACTCTTTTCTATTATGCGGGACTATGCAGGAAACTTTGATGAAATTATAGTAGATGATATAGAAATATTTAACGAGATTAAGGTTCATCTAAAGGAAAATTACGCAAACAAACATATAAAACTAGTCTTTTATGAAGATAAACAGCCTATTGAAGAAAAGTTTCAGTTAGAGAGAATAATTTCAAGGATTTTATCCCCTTATGTGTGGCTAAAAAGTGGTGGTTATCTAGTCGTTGAAGAAACGGAAGCACTTGTAGTTATAGACGTAAACAGCGGCAAAAACTGCAAGAACAAAAATCTAGAAGAAACGGCTTTTGATATTAATAAAGAAGCAATACCTCACATAGTTAAAACCCTAAGACTAAAGAACTTAGGTGGTATTGTAGTAATAGACTTTATTGATATGAAGGACTCAACCAAAAAAGAGCAGATAATTAAACTTCTTGAGGAAGAGTTTACTAAAGACAAAAGACCCGTAAAAATCAAAGGCTTTACCTCTTTAGGACTGTTAGAGCTAACCAGAAAAAAACTTGAAGAAAGCTTGATAAAACAGCTATCTCAAGACTGTTTTTACTGTAAGAAAAAAGGGTATGTAAAGTCTGTATCGTTAATCCTGTGGGAGATTGAAAGGGCAATAAACAAAAACAAACCATTTGCCTATCTAAAGATAACCATCAATCCTCTTCTTAAAGAACACATAGAAAAACTGCTTAAGAGTATGGGACTTTTGAAAAATGTTAAAATTTTAACCAACGACAAACTACACATTGAAAAATTTATTATAGAGAGAGAGTAGATGAAAAGATGGCTAGTCCTGCTTATCGCAGTTTCTCTTATCGGATGTTCCCAAAAAGAATTCTACAGTAAGGATATATACTACAAAGGTTTACAGGCCTATAAGAACAAAGACCTAGATACGGCAAAGGAGCTGTTAAAAAAAGCCATCTACAAATCCAAAGGAATGACAACAACAGACATTATGCTGGCAAGATACCTGCTGGCGAACATATACTTCCAGAAAAAACAGTACGTAGATGCTATCGTAGAGTACGAAGAGTATCTAACCTTGTTCCCAACATCTCCGAAAGTTCCTGAAGTTTTGTATAAACTGGCAGTTTCATACCTTAAAATTGCCCCCGGTTATGAGAGGGATTTAACATATGTAAGAAAGGCAGAAGAAAAAGTTCAGGAGTTAATTTTTAACTACCCAGATAGTCCATACGCAAAAAAGGCAGAAAAACTGCTAAGCCAGATAAAACAGATTTACATAAAACACTATCTGGCAGTTGCAGACCTTTACTACCATTTAAATAAGTACTATCCAGCGGCTGTTTTCTATCAGCTAGTGTTAGATAAATACGGTAAGTATCTAACAGAAACCCAAAAACAAAACATAAAGAAACACCTCATACAGGCTTTATCAAACGTAGATAAACAGTACGAGGAAGAGATTAACGATTACAAAGAAAAAATAGCCAAATTACAAAAGAAAATTTCAGAAGAGACCTCACAGGAAAAGAAAAAAGTCTTAAAAAATAGACTAAACCTATACAAGCAGCAGCTACAAACCTTGCTAAACAGGATAAAAGAAAGCAAAGAAAAGGCAAAAAAGCTATCAAACAGCTAGTTTTGAACGGTTAAACTTCTCAGCCAGCTTTAGAAAGTTTCTAAGTATATCTTTTCCATAACTGGTGAGTATAGACTCGGGGTGAAACTGTATTCCATAAATTGGAAACTTCTTATGTTTTATCCCCATAATCTCATCATCTTCTTTAGTCCATGCAGTTATTTCTATATCCTCAGGGAGAGTATTTCTATCAATCACAAGAGAGTGGTACCTTACAGCCTCAAAAGGATTTGGAATTCCTTCAAAAAGGTCTTTTTCGTTATGGTATATCATAGATGTTTTTCCATGCATTAAGCACTTAGCCTTTATAATCTCTGCACCAAAGGCTGCCCCTATAGACTGATGCCCTAAACACACACCGAGGATCGGCAGTTTCCCCTTAAACTCTCTTATCACATCTACAGAAATGCCAGCCTCCTTTGGACTACAAGGCCCCGGAGATATAACAATAGCATCAATATCATTCATATCCTTTATCTGCTGTATAGAAACTTTATCGTTTCTTCTAACGTCTACCTCTGCTCCAAGTTCATAAAGGTACTGGACTATGTTGTATGTAAACGAGTCGTAGTTATCTATCATCAAAATCTTCATAACTTAACCACCTTAAACGTGTTAACAGTTTAATTTTAGCTTACCATGATATAATTTTTCACAAAAAATAAGCGGCGGCCTAAAATGTCAAAGTTAAAAAAGGCGTTCTTAATAACAGCAATATTTTCATCAGTAGTTTCCTATACAAAAGCGGAAAATATATCTACTCTTTTAACCCAATACCAGTCTGAATCTGACCTTTCTAAATACACAAAACAAGAGAGTTTAGGGCACGTTATAGTTTTTACCCGTGAAGACTTAGATACAATGCAAGCTTATACCCTTAAAGACGTTCTAAAAGTTCTTCCAATGTTTAACTATGGTCCCAACAAATTTGGTGTCATATCATTATCTAATGCCGGTGAAAGCATAAGGATATCTACTTTTTATAGACTATACATAAACGACCACGAGATTAGTTCCATCCACACGTATAGCCCATTTTTAACATACGATGAGTATCCTTTAGATAACATAGACCATATTGAGGTTTACTTTGCCCTTGGGGCTATCTCTGTATCTTCAGAACCTTCAGAGCTTATAATAAAAATGTATACGAAAAAACCTGAAAGGGAAAACGATTCATATATAAAAGCTCAATTAGACAGCCAAAAAAGTTATCTAGGTAGTATATTCTCGGCAAAATCGATAAACGAAAAGGTATCATATCTTTTTACAGCAAGTACTCAACGTATCCATTACCACCATGTTTATGTTAGGGGACAGCAGATAAGCAGAGACCAGCTTAGATATCACACCTTTTTACAATTAAACTACAATGGAGCCCGAATAGACTCAGCCTTCTCTTGGGTAAAGAGGGGAAGTTTATCTGGATTTTCCTCCGATGGACAGCCAGAGGAAGGACTCTTAAGGTCTATAACTGGATACATTTCCTATACAAACTGGTTTTTAAGCGATAAATCATTAAAATTTACCCTTTCTTATGACAGGCAGTACAGAAAGGTTTATGAAACAAATAGAGCAACTGATGGAGGAATATACTATCCTTTACTCAAAGGTACAGGGGTTATAACAAAGTTAGACGAAAATAACTATATGGATAAGTTTGCCTTTGCCCTAGATAAAACATTTAAAAATAAACAAAATGAACTCTTGATAGGGACTTTTTGGAGGTACTATAACCGAGATTTGGATAAGCTAAAGGTGAGTTATAACGGTTTACCAGAACAGGAAGAAAAGGATAATCCTTTGCTGAAAAGAAGATTAATTAAGTACTTTAGGATTTTCTCTTTTTATTTAGAAAATAAATACAACTTTACACCTGACAACCTATTAACCCTGGGGGCAAGACTTGACGACTTTAAGTTTCACCATCTAAATGAAAAAAGAAGGTTAAACGCCAGAGTGGGGTACATATCAAGAGTAAACGAAAACTTTACACTTAAAGGTTTTATCTCCCAAACCTATATACTCCCTTCTATGTTTGAGATAGAAGCTTCTGCAAATGGGAAATTAGACGATATGGAAGTTCTGTCTTATTCTGCAGAAGGCATATATCAAAAGGACAAAAATAAGTTAGGGCTTTTTGTAGGTCGCTATGAGATAGAAAATCCTCTTACCTATGACCCTACAAAAGGTGGTCTTGTAAATAATGATGATAGTTTATCAGAAACATCTTTAATGTTTAGATGGATACATAACTTTGATTTTATGAATAAACTTAAATTCTATACCTGGTATAGTTTCTCTGACAAAGGTAAGTACTATTCCCCTCGCTCGGGAGCATCTTTACTACTCTTAAATAATTTTAAATCATGGTCTATTTACAACGAGCTTATATACAAATCATCATTTGACGCATATGGTATTCATCTAGATGACAGCTGGAACTATACGGTTGGTATTTCAAAGCAGTTTAAAGATGGATGGAGAGTTTCATTAAAGGCGGAAAACTTGTTTAATAACAGCTTCAAAGTTATATACAAGCCTCCACTATCTTCACCTATAGTAAATAGTGCATATGATAGAAGATTTAAGATAACCTTACAAAAGGTATTCTGATGCAGATGGTAAAAAGGTTATTTTCTGTTTTTTTATTAGCTATTCTTTCAGTACTTCATGTATCTTTCGCAGGTGATAGAGCCAAGGAGTATGAAGTAAAAATTATAGAAAAACTCCTTCTTGATGCTACAAAAAGTAGAAGAGTGCATGTTTATATATTGGCACCTCAAAAAGAACAGAGGGAACTTACAGAGGAGATTATCTTACATTCACGTAAACTTATAATTGTAAGGTCTCCTAAAAAGGCAGATTTCATACTAGTAAAGGATTTAAAAAAGGAAATTAAGCTCCCAAAACCTGCATTGGCGTTAGACTTTGAATCTATTGAGAACTGTCCTATGTGTATTGGGGTTTTTGCCTGGAAAAATGGACGCCCAATGCTATTACTCTATAGAAAAAGATTAAATATGTTTAATATCAAACTTCCAAAAGATTACGACTACTTTATAGAGGAAGATGTAAATTACTGATGCTAAAAGATAGCTATATGGGTGAAATCTTAGAGAGATATAAAAAAACAACCTTATTAATAGGGTTTTTAGGAGCACTTTTACTTGTATATATA
>JALUFA010000262.1 GCA_027052485.1 Hydrogenothermaceae bacterium | reverse complement strand
AATTGAAACAACAAAATAAAACATAAAACAAATGAAAGTAAATTATCGCATTTTGTCCATAGTTTTAGTTGCGTCATTTATTTTGACACTTACATCTTGTGGTCCAAAGATACAAAGACGTCATGGAGCATCAAACAAGACAGGATGGTACTATAATGATCCGGACTGGGGAGGATTTGAAGTAGTTCAATATGTTGAACAACAACCCGGACCTGATTTAGTACTTATTGAAGGCGGAACTTTCACAATGGGAAATACACAAGACAGAGTAATGGACAACTGGAATGCAATGCGGAGACGAGTTACCTTGTCTTCATACTATATGGACCAAACAGAAGTATCTAATCTTAACTATCTTGAATATTTACATTGGCTAAGAAAAGTTTTTGTGGAATATCCGGAGATTATTGAAAAAGCTTTACCTGATACTAATGTATGGCGTCGTCCATTAGCTTATAACGAACCATTTGTTAAATACTATTTAAGACACCCGGCATATCAAGATTATCCGGTAGTGGGTGTTTCTTGGGTACAAGCTAATGATTATGCACTTTGGCGTACAGACCGTGTAAATGAAAAACTTTTAATTGATGCTGGTGTTTTAGATGTAAATCCAGAGCAACAAGGAGCAGATAACTTTACTACCGACGCATATTTAGCAGGACAATATGAAGGTGCTACAAAAGAAGGTTTTACTGACCTTGAAGGTAATCCAAGACAAGTGAGATTTGAAGATGGTATAATTTTGCCAAGATACCGCCTCCCTACCGAAGCTGAATGGGAATATGCAGCCTTGGCTCTTATTGGTAATTCCGAAACAGAAAGAATTTCTAATTACAGAATGTATCCATGGGACGGACATAGTTTAAGAAATCCAGATGCACAAAATCGTGGTTTATTTATGGCTAACTTTGTTCGTGGTCGTGGCGACTATATGGGTGTAGCCGGATACCTGAACGATGCCGGTGCTCCTACTGTTCCTGTTACTTCTTATTGGCCTAATGATTATGGTCTTTACTGTATGGCAGGTAATGTCAATGAATGGGTACTTGATGTTTATAGACCTATGAGCTTTACTGACGTAGAAGAATTTAATCCTTACCGTGGTAATATCTTCACCACTCTTGCAAAAGACAAAGAAGGTAATTATTTAGATAAAAATGATACCACAGGTCATTTATACTACAGACTGGTAGGTACAAATAAAGCTGTAGATCCAGTAACAGGAAGATTTGAAAAAAATATTGATGAAATTACTGAAGATGATGTAGCTAATGAAACAAAAAGATTTAATTATACAAGAGCTGATAATAGAAACTATTTAGATGGCGATGCTCAATCTTCTCTCGGTCCTGACTGGTTAGCTGAAAAACCACACGATGATGAGACAAATGATATGTATAACTATTATGGAAAAGATCCTAAAACTCACGAAGGAGCTAGTTCTTTAATCAATGACGAAGTAAGAGTTTATAAAGGTGGTGGCTGGAGAGATAGACCTTATTGGCTAAGTCCAGGTACTCGTCGTTTTCTTGACCAAGATATGAGCCGTGATGATTTAGGTTTCCGCTGTGCTATGATTAAAGTTGGTAGTCCTACAGGACATTAAAATAACAGCATAAACATCTTCTAAGGACTGTCTTGAATGGCAGTCCTTTTTTATTTTTTATTCCGTACCTTGAGGCATTCTTTGTTCTAGCACTATCTGTAGACAGTAAAAAGGCTTTTAGATTAGGGATATTCAGGAAATTTCTATATTATTGACTATAAAGTATTTACAACACTCCAACCTCTACCATAACTAACTTATAATCAATTGATAGTGTAAAAAATTTGTGTGTAAG
>JALUFA010000261.1 GCA_027052485.1 Hydrogenothermaceae bacterium | reverse complement strand
TCTGGAAGGTCGGCCTATTCCTATTTTTAACCTTGGAAAATTTTCTGTTTTTATGTTCTCAATGATTGATTTTAAGCCCTTTTGACCTCCACTTGAACCAGACTTTCTAAGTCTTATAGTCCCAAGAGGAAGGTCTATATCATCGTGTATAACGAGTATTTCTTCAGGTTTTAGGTTGTACTCTTCAAGTAAATTTTTAACAGCAACACCGCTGTTATTCATGAAAGTTTGAGGTTTTACAATGATTAAATCGTGGTCGGGACATTCATAGATGTGAGAAAAACAACACTCTTTTTTCTTTTTACACTTTAATAAAGAAGCCACAACATCGGCTATCATGAAACCAACGTTGTGGCGTGTGTCTTTATACTCTTTTCCTGGATTTCCCAGTCCGATAAGAGCTTTTATCATTAAGATTATTCTTCTTTTTCTATAGCTTCTTCAGGTAGCTCCTCTTCTTCTAGAGGCTGCTCTTCAGGTTCAGTTACAACAGCTATAACCTCTTCTGGAGGCGTTAAGATTTTAACGTCCTCAGGAGGAGTAATATCTGCAACGTGTAGAACGTCTCCAATATCTAATTTAGAAACATCAACTTCAATCTTCTCAGGTATCTTTCTAGGAACAGTTCTAACAAGTAGATAGTGTAGATGTTGTTCTAGTAGACCACCTTTTTCTAGACCTATTGGTGTTCCTACTAGCTCTACAGGAACTTCAACGTCTAGTTCAACACCGAACGTTACTTCATATAGGTCTACGTGTATTGGCTGGTCACCAAGGTAGTTATACTGGATATCTTTTAGGATACATACTCTAGGTTCTTCCTCTCCTTCTATGTGAAGGTTAATAAGGAAGTTTCCGTGGGGTCTGTCTACTAAGTCTTTCCAGTATATATATGCATGAACGTTTTCATGTCCCTTTCCATATACTTCAACAGGAATATATCCTTTTCTTCTGTACTGTTTTACTTCGCTTTTCTTTCCTGGTTCTCTTTTTATAGCTTTCCAGTCTATAGTTTGAATCATCTTTTTTGTTTCCTCCTTGCCTTATTCGTATTTATTTAAATGAATAGGGAACTTACTGAGCTTTCAGTATTAATACGTCTTATAGCCTCACCAACAAGAGGTGCAACTGAAAGGATAGTTAGTTTATCAAATTTTTTGTCATCTAAAGGAATTGTGTTAGTGACTATTACTTCTTTTATAGGTGATTCTTTTAATCTTTCTACTGCAGGCCCTGAGAATACAGGATGGGTACAGGCAGCTAAAACCTCATTTGCCCCTTTCTCTTTTAGCATCTTAGCTGCTGCTGTAATGGTTCCAGCTGTATCAATCATGTCATCTATGATGATAACGTTTTTCCCTTTTACATCACCTATAACGTCTAAAGTTTCTACAACGTTAGGCTCTGGTCTTCTCTTGTAAATAATAGCAAGACCTGCTCCAAGTTTGTTAGCCAGTAGTCTTGCCCTTTCAACTCCACCGGCATCGGGAGATGCAACAACGAGGTTTTCTAAGTTTTTATTTTTTAGATATTCAAGGATTACCGGTAGTGCGTAAAGGTTATCAACAGGACAGTCAAAGAAACCTTGAATTTGGGCTGAGTGTAGGTCCACTGTTAATACTCTGTGTGCCCCTGCTTTTTGAATTAAGTCTGCAAGTAATCTAGCTGATATAGGAACCCTAGGTCTGTCTTTTCTATCCTGTCTTGCGTAAGCATAATAAGGAATAACTGCTGTAACCCTGTATGTTGAACTTCTCTTTAGTGCATCTAAAATGAGAAGAAGTTCCATAATGTTGTCATTTACCTTTGGAGGACAAAGAGATTGGATAACGAAAACGTCTGAACCTCTAACATTTTCCTTTATTTGAACTCGGATTTCACCATCACTGAATCTGGTGATTAATGCATCTACGAGGGGAGTTTCAAGATATTCAGAAATCTCTTTGGCAAATTCAGGGTTTGAAGTTCCACTAATCAGTTTCAGGCTTTTACTCAATTAGATCCTCCGGCTTTTGAAAGATATGTATTGGCTGGGGAGGCAGGACTCGAACCTGCGACACCCGGTTCCAAAGACCGGTGTTCTGCCAGCTGAACTACTCCCCATCAGTTTATATGAATCTGACTTTATAAAGAGCCCAGCCTTTTGTTTTACAAACGTTTTCTAGCTGCTGGCTAGGTTGCCCTATAGCAAACACGCTGCTTCCGCTACCTGTTATATAGGGTTTATACCCTAAATATTCTAACGTATTTACTACTTCTTTTACAACAGGTAACTTTTCTGCTGCTATAGCACCTAGCGTATTCTCTACACTCTCTAGGAGAGTTTTAACATCCCCTAGCAGGTTATCTATTATAGGAATTTCTTCTGGTTTTGTCAATAACTCAGAGGTAACTGCCTTATACATTTCTGAGGTAGAGCTTTCCTCATTTGGATAAACGATAAACAGCTCTTCATCAAATTTGCAGCCAGTTTCAGAGACTTTATCTCCAGTTCCTTCAACTTTTACCAAACCTTCCTTTAAAAACGCTGCTACATCTGAACCTATAGATGCCGCAAGAGCTATTAAGTCTTCGTCAGAGATGGGTTTTCCAAAGTATTCATTAAGGTACTTTAAAACTGTAGCAGCATCAGAGCTGCCGCCTCCAAGTCCACCACCTACAGGAATGTTTTTTTCTATTAAAATCTCAAAATTTGCTTCAATTCCGGTAAAACCCTCAAACGCTTTTACAGCCTTGTAGACGATATTTTCCTCATTTTCTGGAACTTTGGGATTTGTAGTTTTCACACTTAAAAATGGCGCAGGTTTAATAAATATACGATCATAAAGGGATACCTTATGAACCAATGTAAAGATTTGATGGTATCCATCTGGAAGTTTTGATAAAACCCATAATCCAAGGTTTACTTTCGCTGGAGCCTTTAAAATATCCATAACAATCCCTTTGTATCACTTACTTAATGTATAATTTTATCATATTCCAGCTTATGAGGTGTTCAATGGATAGAGCTATTCTAGCGCTAGAAGACGGTCATTTCTTTTATGGAAAGGCATTTTCAGGTTCCCATCTCAAAGAAGTTGGCGGTGAAGTTATCTTCAATACATCTATGACAGGTTATCAGGAAATCTTAACAGACCCATCTTATAAAGGGCAGATTGTCGTTATGACACCTTCCCAGGTTGGAAACTACGGTGTTAATGATGAAGACTGGGAGTCTGATAAAGTCCACGTTAATGCATTTGTTGTTAAAGATGTATCAAAGATATACTCAAACTGGCGTGGTAAAAAGACCTTAAAAGAATTTTTAGACGAGAATAACGTTATAGGTCTTACAGATATAGACACAAGGGCTTTAGTCAGGATTCTTAGAGATTACGGGGTAATGAAGGGCTACATAGGAATTGGAGACATAACCCCGCAGGAAGCCGTAAGAAAGGCTAGAGCTATACCTGACATCTCAGAACTTGACCTTGTTTCAAAGGTTTCAAAACCACAGGTCTACAAGTGGAATGAGGGTTCATGGATTCCTGGAGTAGGTTATAAGAAAATAACAGAAACCAAATACAAAGTTGCAGTTTTAGATTTTGGAGTAAAGAGAAACATCTTAAGGCTACTGGCAGATAGACAGTTAGACCTTACAGTCTTTCCTTACAACACACCAGCAGAGGAGATTATTAAGTTTAACCCTGATGGGATTTTTCTATCTAACGGTCCAGGAGACCCATCTATACTCCACTACCAGATAGACCAGATAAAGAAACTGTTAAAAACAGATATACCAATGTTTGGAATATGCTTAGGACACCAGCTTTTATCATGGGCTCTAGGAGGAAAAACGTATAAGTTAGACTTTGGACACCATGGAGGAAACCATCCTGTTAAAAACCTAAAAACCGGAAAGGTTGAGATTACAGCCCAAAACCATAACTATGCAACAGACCCAGATTCTCTACCAAACAACGTTGAGATTACACATATAAACCTGAACGACGACACTATAGAAGGAATAAAACTGAATGATAGACCTGTATTCTCCATACAGTACCACCCCGAAAGTTCACCTGGACCCCACGATTCTATCTATCTTTTTGATGAGTTTGTAAAACTTATAGAGGAATGCAAGTGAGTTTAGAGCAGCAACAGCAAGAAAAAGAAAAGTGGGCTCTAGGCTCACTACTACTAAACATATTCCTAACGGCTTTAAAGTTTGTGTTTGCCTATATTACAGGTAGCCTTGCGTTAATGGCAGAGGCAATCCATTCTTTTTCAGATTTAGTTGTGTCTCTCATCTCTTTGATTAGCGTCAAACTTTCAGCGTATAAAGCTAAAGATTTTCCCTACGGCCTTTATAAGATTGAAAATATTGCATCTGTCATAATAGGGCTGTTTCTGTTTTTTACAGCCTACGAGATTATAAAAGAGGCATTTTTTGAGGAAAAACCGAGAGAGATTAACCATATTGAGTACGCTATAGGCGTTATGGTTATCACAATGATTACTACCTTTATATATTCAAGGTTTGAGTCTAAGGCTGCTGAAAGGCTCAACTCTCCAACGTTAAAGGCAGATGCCGAGCATATATGGGCTGACTTTCTTGCCTCTCTTATCGTTATAGTTGGTCTTGTTGGAACGATGCTAGGATATAACCTTGATAAGTATGCTGCAGTTGTAGTTTCTCTGTTTATCATCCATAGCGGTTGGGAAATCTTTTTTAACGGTCTGAAGGCTCTCCTTGATATATCCCTTGAGAAGGAGGAGATAGAGGAAATAAAAAAAATTGTTAAATCATATCCATCAGTTATAAAGATAAAAAATATTAGAGGAAGATCTGCAGGAAGTTTTAAGTTCTTAGAGTTAGATATACTTATGCATAACTACTCATTAAGAAAAACCCATGAGATTGTAGATAAAATCGAAGAAGAGATAAAAAAGCACATTCCAAATGTTAGCTCCGTTTCTATACATTACGAACCAGAACGGCAGAAAGGGTTAAAGCTTGGAATCCTTGTAAGAGATTCTGGAGAACTTGCAGATTTTGACTCAGCAATAAAGCTAAAGATTGTAGATATTAACGAAGATGGGAAAGTAGAAAGAACTGTAGAAGAAAACGTAAAACCTGAAAACCTTGGAGATAAGATATCAAAGTCAGGTATAGATATAATCATTGCAACTCAGCATCCAGAAGATTTTGAAACAAGATGGAAAATAGTTGAGTCTGGCATTTTAGTTTGGGAAACAGACAAAGATGAGAAAAAGGCGATAAAGGAAGTAATAGATTCATGGGAAGAGTACAAAAATAAGGAGAAAAAGGATGATAAACAGAATTCTAGTGGGGATTGATGGTTCAAAACCTTCATGGGTAGCTGCAGATTACGGAATATGGTTATCAAAGAAACTTAAAAGGCCAGTAGTCGGGGTTCACATAGTAGACATACGTCTTTTAGAAGGTGCATTCTTAGAAGATTTAGCTGGTTTTTTAGGCTTCAGTGAATATGACGACCTGTACGACAAGATGAAAGAGTTTTTAGACAAAAAAGGACAGGCTCTTTTAGACATCTTTGCTAAAAAGTGTAGGGAGGAAGGTGCCGACTGTTCCATAGCTGAAGCTTTTGGAATTCCTTACAAGGAACTTGCCAATATGGCAGACCCAGAAGACCTTATAATCGTAGGTAAGCACGGACACCACTCAAAGTTTGAGGAAGTTTTTGTAGGTTCCACAACGGAAAATCTTGCAAGACACGCAAAATGCCCTGTGATGGTAACGGTAGATAAATTTAAGGAGATAAAAAGTATATATCTTGCCTTTGACGGCAGAGAAAAAGCAATAAAGGCAGCAAAATACCTAAACTGGTTTGCAAAAGCTTTAGGTATTGACCGAATAAATACAATATACATTGCAGATGATGCCTGTGATAATAAAGAGATAGAAGAGATTCAAAAAAAATTGGATGAAGTTCTTGAGCTAAAGTATGACCTTATCGTTAGAAGTGGAGAGCCAGCCGAGGAGCTAGAACGCTTTATAAAGGAAAATAAAGAGTTTATAGACCTGTTTGTGATGGGAGCTTTTGGAAAGGGGCATATAAAAGAGCTCATTTTAGGAAGTACTACATCCTACATACTACGGACTACTGTTGTACCTCTTTTGCTTGTGAAGTAGCAAAGTACAGGTAGTAGAGGGCTCTTGCCCCTATTAAAATAAGATTAAACGACACGTAAAGCCAAGCTAGAAACGCAAATATTCCAGATAAAGATGCATACACAGGATTTGTCTTAGCAGCAAAGGTTATATAGATTGTAAAAATCTCTTTTACGGCTATTAAGAGAAGAGCAACTACAAAAGATATATATATAACTTTTCTTAGGCTTTTTTCTTCAACTGGTGGAAAGTAGTAATAGGCGAAAATCAGGATGATAAAGAAAGTTATAAAGTTTAATATCTTTGAAAAGTCAGCCATATAGAGCAGAAGCCAATCTAGATTAAAGGCTCTAAATAACGACTGTATGTCATGCCATACAAATGAATGGACGAGTAAATCATAAAATACAGCTGCCAGGATTGATACAGTATAAATAAAGACAAGAGCAATCATAAAAATAGGTGTTGCGAACAGGTAAACAAAGGCGATTTTTCTCACTGAGACCTCATGTTCCTCAAACACATACAGTATTGCCTCGTGGAGAGCAGTAAAAATTCTGGTTGAAAAGTAAAAGGAAATTGCAAAACCTATAAATCCGTAAACTGTAGCCTTTGAAGAAGCCTGCTGAATAAAGGAAAAGAACGCTTCTGCGTTTTGGGGGAAAATCTGTTTTATTAAGGTAAAGACTACATCTTCGTTTATAACGGTAATTTTTGAAAAGATTGCGGTAATAACAAAAAAGAAAGGGACTAAAGACATAAGGGTATAAAAGGTTACAGCTGCGCTGTGGTACCC
>JALUFA010000260.1 GCA_027052485.1 Hydrogenothermaceae bacterium | reverse complement strand
GTATAAAATAACTTTTCAATTAGGCAAATATAGAGAAGCCGCTAGATACTTAAAAAAGGCAATGAAATTTGATTTTCTACCTTCTGTTGATGAGATGTTTAAGCTAGAAAAGTTTCTAGATTTTAAGTCTCTCTTGAAAGACGTACCAGAGAAGGTTAAAGGTCGCATTTTATACTTCTATGGGGAAAAGTATAAGTTTAAAGATTTTCATATGGCGATGTGCCTTTACTATAAGGCAGGGGTTTTAAAAGAAGTCTTGGCACCTTTTACGATTGTAAAGATAACAACAAAAATACAAGATACGTTTAAAGCCAGCTTTGTTAAAGCTTTATCCCAAAATCCAGAAAAAGTTTGTAAGCCATTCCTCTCTAGGTTTGGGTTTTAGGCTCGCCCATATATATCATTGAATCTTACAATATCATCTTCTCCTAAGTACTCGCCAACCTGTACTTCTATCAATATAAGCGGAACCTTGCCAGGATTTTCTAGATAATGGGGCGTGGTTTTAGGTACGTAAACACTCTCATTTTCGTGAACGAAAAACTCTTTGTCCCCTATTTTAACTTTGGCCGTTCCCTGGACTACTATCCAGTGTTCGCTTCTGTGATAGTGCATCTGATAGCTTAATCTACCTCCTGGTTTTACCTCAAGACGTTTTATTTTGTATCTCTTTCCTTCTTCTAAAAGTGTAAAACTTCCCCAAGGTCTGTAGTCTGTAGGAGAACTTTCCACGTACTTTTTGTACTTTGGATGCTTTTCCAGCTCTTTTACAATTTCTTTTATTTTTTGGGAGTTTTCTTTTGTAGTTACAAGAGTGACATCTCTTGTTCCGGCAACTACAACATCCTCTAAACCAAGTGTAACAATAAGCCTATTATGGTTTTCATCTGCCTCAAATATTATGCTATTTTTTGTTTCTTTTGTGTAAGTGTTCCCATAGAGAGCATTTTGATTTTCATCTTTAGGTAAGAATGTGTATAAAGCTCCCCAGGAGCCTATATCAGACCATTTAAAATTTGCTTTTAGAACTACTGCCTTTTTAGTTTTTTCCATGATTGCATAGTCTATAGATATGTCTGGTAAACTACAAAAATTATCAACAGCTTCATCAAGAGTTTTTTCAAAAATCCCAGTGTAAATCTCGGGTGTATATTTTTTCAGTTCTTCCATAAATGTTTTAGCGGTAAAGGCAAAAATTCCTGAGTTCCAAAGATAATTGCCGTTTTCTAGATATTTTAGAGCTGTTTGTAAGTCCGGTTTTTCCACAAACTTTTCAACTTTAAATATATTTTCCTCTAACTTCTTACCAACTTTTATATAACCGTAGCCTGTTTCTGGTCTATCGGGAGCTATACCAAAAGTTATTATGAAGCCTTCTTTTGCGATTTTTACTATAAGGTCTTTAATTGTTAAAAATGCATCTTTAGGTGTTATATAGTGATCTGAAGGAGCAATAATAAAAACATCATCTTCTGTAGCTTTACCTTCATCTAACAGGGTTTTTATAGCAAGCGCTATTGCAGGGGCTGTATTTCTACTGCATGGTTCTAACAGGATATTATTTTCTGGAAAATTTTCATAAATATCTTTTGCGTTATCCAGTACTATAAATTTATACTTTTCATTGGTTTGAATAAACGTATCATTTAGGCCTGATAAAGGTATTAATCTTTCTAGTGTAAGTTGAAAAAGATTTTTATTATCAAAAAGTCTAACAAACTGCTTTGGAAAGTTTTTCCTCGAGAGCGGAAATAACCTTGTACCGCTTCCACCTGCAAGTATTAGAGATTTCACCAGCTTTGTTCCTCTTGATACTAATTTTATTTTAGATTAAATTATACATTCTTTAT
>JALUFA010000259.1 GCA_027052485.1 Hydrogenothermaceae bacterium | reverse complement strand
CTTATAGACAGCAGTTTAGGGACTATGTATCTATAGGTGTCAGCTTTAATATTCCTAAAAAGGAAGTGTACGATAAAAAAGTACTTGAGGCAGCAAACCTAAAGGTATCCCAAGAGAAAATCTATTTAGATGTTGTTAATGACATCTTATCTGATATTGAAGATACTTATCATCTGGCAAACTCTTACTACGATAGCTACAAAATTTTTAATCAGTTCTTACTTTTTCAATCCCAAAAGGTGTATGAGAGTGTAATCTCTGAGTATGAGGTAGGAAAAAAGAACATTTTTGATGTTTTAAAGTCATTAAATCAGATACTTGATGTAAAAATGAAACTGGTAGATACAACTGCCGAGTTTAACATCTCTTACAAAAAATTACAAAAACTGGCTGGAGAACTGCAATGAAGAGTAGAGGTATTCTTATAGTAGCAATAGTAATATCTATGTTTCTAGGCGTAGTAATAGGCTTTTTCCTAAAAATTGAGGACAGGCTAGACTTACAAAATTTTTTAAACAAAAAGGAAGGAAAGATAAAATCTGCTGGACTTCCTAAACCAAAACCAACTCCAATATCAGAGCTTACTGTAGAGCAGCTTTTTAACATAGATACAACCACGGTACAAAAAAGAAAAATAGATACAACCACGGTACAAAAAAGAAAATTAGTCAAAAAAATAGAAACCTACGCAGACTTAACCCATCCAGAGACAGACTTAAAAGATATAACCTTCAAGATAGATGGATACGTTGAGAAACTTTACGCCGACTTCACAGGTAAGTTTGTAAAAAAAGGGCAGCCATTGGTGGAGATATATAGCCCTCAACTTGTGTCAGCACAGGAAGAGCTTTTAAGGGCTTGGGATTACTACCAAAAAATGCAAAAGACAGATGATGAGGTACTAAAAAAATCGGCAAAGAATTTTTATGAGGCAGCGTATAAAAGGCTAAAGTATTGGGATATAACAGACAAGCAGATAGAGAAGTTAAAAAAAACAAGAAAGGTCTTTAAAACCATGACTCTGTACTCTCCTTATGACGGTTGGATAATGGAAAAGTTTGTTTACCTTGGGTCAAAAGTACAGGCGGGAAAACCTCTGTTTAGAGTAGCAAAACACAAAAACCTTTGGCTAATGGTGAAGGTGTACGAACCTGACATCCCGTATATAAAGGTAGGTCAGAAAGTAAATATCCGATTTGAAGCTTTCCCCGGAAAAACGTACACAGGAACTATTGATTATCTTTACCCTATGATGGACTTCAAAAATAGAACAAGGGATGTTCGCATTGTTATTGATAATGAAGACTATAAGCTCGTTCCGGGTATGTACTCAAATGTAGAAGTTGAGGTTCCTCTTGGAGAGGCTTTAGTTTTACCAGATACAGCAGTTATAGACACAGGAAAAAGACAGATAGTATTCTGGCAGAAAGAAAAGGGAGTTTTTGAACCTGTATTTGTAAAGCTTGGAAGGTACGTAGATGGATACTATGAAATCCTAAGCGGCGTACATGAGGGTATGGTAGTTGCAAACTCAGCTTTATTCCTACTTGATGCAGACGCCCAGCTAAAAGGAAAGTACAAAACCGACAACTCCTCAATGCCAATGATGCACCATCATTAAACGGAGGGAAATTATGATTTTTTCTCCTTCTTATCAGAAACCAATGTCCATGCATAAATTGAAAAGAAAATTGCCCCTATGGCAAACATTACTACAAGCCCGTACATTACAAGTTCTACAGATTTATCCATTTTTTAGATACCTCCAGATGGGAATAGATATTAATATGAGAGCTATAAAGAGGAATACAAGTATGAGAAATAAAAATATAGAGGCTTTTTTATACATTATATTTGAT
>JALUFA010000258.1 GCA_027052485.1 Hydrogenothermaceae bacterium | reverse complement strand
GGAAAAGAGAAGTTAAAAAATCTTAACCTATGGCTTTACAAAGATGAGCTAAAAAAGATTCCAAAGTCTGTAAAACCTGGGGACTTGGTTCACGTAAAAGATGAAACAGGTAGATTTTTAGCCCTTGGATATGTAAATCCTAAAAGCTTGATTACAGTACGTATACTGTCTTTCTCTAAAAGAGAGATTGATATTGGGTTTTTCAAAGAACGTATACAAAATGCCCTCTCAAAGAGAAAAAAAATCCAAAAAATAACAGACGCATACAGGGTAGTCCACTCAGAGGGAGATTTCTTACCGGGGTTAGTAATTGATAGGTATAAAGACTATCTCGTTTTACAGATAAATACAGCTGGCATGTATAGATTAAAGCCTTTAGTACTGGAAACCGTTAAAGAAATCCTTAACCCAAAAGGACTACTTATAAAATTTGATAAAAAAGTTGCAAATGTTGAGATGCTACCGGAAGAGGAAGAAAAAATTGGAGAAATCCCTCATGAGATTATTATTCATGAAAATAACGTTAAATTTGCAGTTGATATTGTTGGAGGTCAAAAAACAGGATTCTTTCTAGACCAGAGAAGAAACCGAAAAATCACAACTGATTATGTAGAACAAGGATTTGAGGTTTTAGACCTGTTTTCCAATGCTGGAGGTTTTGGTATATACGCTGCATTGCGCGGAGCTTCCCATATAGACTTTGTTGATATATCACAACATGCAGTCAGCCTTATTGAGAAAAACTGTAAACTAAACGGCATTACAAACTACACTGTTTACAATGAAGATGCGTTTGATTTTCTACAAAACGTGCAAAAAAAGTACGACCTGATAGTTATAGACCCTCCGCCTTTTGCAAAAACTCTCAAGGAAAAAGAAGGTGCAATCCGAGGATTTAAGTATCTTGTAGTAAACGCTGCGAAAGTGCTAAAAGAGAAAGGCTACATAGCCGTCTTCTCGTGTTCCCATCACATAACCCAGAAGGATTTGAAAGACACCCTTATTTTTGCCTCCTCCAAGACAGGAAAGTTTTTCACAATTTTAGAACACATGTATCAAGATTTAGACCATCCGTATCTTTTAAACGCCCCAGCTTCTTTTTATCTAAAAGGTTATCTTGTGATGGTGGAATGAAAATTAAAGAAGCCTTACTAAAAGGATACGAGGTTTTAAAGAAAGCAGGTATAGAAACCTACCGATTAGATACAGAAATTTTATTGGCTAAAGTTTTAAGCGTTCCACGGTGGAAGTTATTCATACTGGATAAAGAAATATCAAGAAAGGAGGAAGAACTTTTTTTATCTTTCTTAGAAAGACGTCGTCAAAGGATACCTGTTGCATATATAACAAAAGAAAAAGAGTTTTTCGGATTAAACCTTTATGTAGAAGAAGGGGTGCTGATACCCCGCCCAGAAACAGAGATTTTGGTAGAAAAGGTTTTAGAAAGGATAAAAGACAAGACATCCAAAGGTCTTGAGGTAGGAATAGGAAGCGGGGCAATTTCAGTAGCCCTTTTAACCCAAAACAAGAATTTAAGTATGGTTGCCACAGATATTAGTGAAAAAGCGTTAAAAGTATCAGAAATTAACGCAAAAAAATTCAAAGTAGATGATAGACTTTTTCTAAAAAAAACATCTATACTAAACGAGATTTCAGGAATGTTTGATTTTATCGTATCAAATCCCCCATATATACCAGAAAGTGAGTATAATAGTCTACAATCTGAGGTAAAAATAGAGCCAAAAGAAGCATTAATAGCACCAGATGAAGGTCTTTTTTTCTATAGAGAGACTATTAAAAAAGGTAAAAATCTTTTAAAACCTAATGGTTTTTTTGCGTTTGAAGTTGGATACAATCAAGCTG
>JALUFA010000257.1 GCA_027052485.1 Hydrogenothermaceae bacterium | reverse complement strand
TTGCTAAGAAGATTGAGGTTTGCTACAAGGGATACTACATAATCCTACCTGTAGTTGAAAACTGCGTTTGGTATAAAGACAATGTCGTTGCTGCTTACGCCCACTCTACCCCTTTAGGGTCTTTATTTAAAAAAGTTAAGTACTACGGATATTCTATCTTTAATAGCCTATCTCCTAAAAAGTTTTACTTCGTTCAGGATGAGGGTTCACATAGGTTTATTCACGATTATTCTTTCTTAAAAAGGAAAATAATCTTTAAAAAGCTCCACTACAAGATAAAGGACTCAGAAGAGGTACTTAAAAGCCGAAAGAAGAAGATTTTTACTACAAAAAAAAGATACTTTGACCCGTTTCTAGCATCGGTTTATCTTTATGAGATTACAAAAGTCTATGCGAGAGGGACAGTTCCTATCTTTTTTGATGGTAAGTTTTACAATGTTCCGTTCAAAGTTTTAAAAGTTGAAAAACTACAATTTAAAGGAAAAACCTACAGTGTTAGAAAAGTCCTATTAAAACCAAACATAAAAACATCAGGACTACTTCATCCCAAGGGAGACTGGATTGTATGGATAGATGAAAAGATGCAGGTACCTGTAAAGATGCAGTTGTCGTTCACAGTGGGAACTTTTAAACTTATCTTAGATAAGATAAAAATGGAGGAGTAGGGTTTGGTTATAAAAAAACTACTGGAAGAGTTCAGCGAGGACGTCTTAAGACTGTTCGTACAGAAAAACGCCGATTATTACATCGCCAAGTGGAAAAAAATGGCTGCAAAAGACTCTAAAATCTCTTGGAACTGGGCTGCTTTTTTAGCCGGTGCCCTATGGATGGGTTATAGAAAGATGTACCTTTATGCATTTATCTATATGCTGCTGATGCTTACAACCTATATTCCTATTCTCGGGTTTATACTGGCTCTAGTTTACTGGATAGGCTTAGGGGTATTAGCAAACTACCTTTACGGCAAGTTTACCTACGACAAGCTAGTTCAGCTAAAAGCCGAAAGTTCCTCAGAAGAAGAGTTTAAAAACAAAGTTGCCGCAGCAGGTGGAGTTTCTGTAGCTGGTGTGTTCTTGGTAATACTTATGGGTATTGGTATAACAGTTGTGTTTATGGCTATACTAATGAGTGTGATGTCCCAGTATCAAAATACAGGATTTTAATCTTTATGGGGGTCTTTCCCCTTTTCATTGTTTATCTTCTCCCAGCTTTTTAAAGCTAGCCTATCATAAAGGTTAGGAAAAATTTTTGCCATCCATATTAATGGTTTATACCAGCTAGGATAAGTGATTTCCCTTTTCCTTTTTTTATAGGCTTTTATGTAAGCTGTGCCAGCCTTTCTGCAGTAGCACTTCCTCCAAAAGTTTCCGGAGGTTTTTTGCTGCCAAGGGCATTCTGGGAAAATCCGGTATCAATCCTTCCAACGATAAGGTTAAGAACGTGAATGTTGTACTTTCTAACTTCAGCCCTTAAACTGTCAGAGAAGGCGTTCAAAGCAAACTTTGAGGCACAGTATCCTCCCATGTAGGAAACGTAAAGCTTACCGGCCACAGAAGACACGTTTATTACGCTCCCTTGAGTTTCCTTTAAGAATGGTAAAAGAGACTTTGTTAACATCACAGGAGCAAAAAAATTTATTTCAAAAACTTTTTTTAAGTCTTCCATAGACATCTCCTCCCAGCTTTCGTAAAGACCGATACCGGCGTTGTTTATGAGAACGTTTACTCTAGGAACCTTTTCTAGTAGTTGAGATACAGCCATTGATATATCATCAAATTTTGACAGGTCTACCTGAATGTTTAAGTTTGCCTCTATACTTTCAGACCTTGAAAGGTTCACAGTAAAAAAACCCTTTTCCTTAAACTCTTTTAATAAAGCTGCTCCTATACCTCTTGAACCGCCGGTTATAACACAGACTTTCATAAAAACCACCTAACATATAGGTTTATACCAAATGATATAATAAATGTCCCAGATAGTCGTTTTAAATAACGGTGGAGGAACTTTTATTTTGATTAGTCGATGGACGGGAATCATAAACGCATACAGAAAGTACTTACCTGTAACAGATAAAACTCCAGTAGTAACTCTCCACGAAGGGAACACCCCTCTTATAAAAGCGGATAATCTGTCAAAAAAAATAGCTCCGGATAAAGATTTAAACCTTTACCTAAAGTACGAAGGACTAAACCCTACAGGTTCTTTTAAAGACCGTGGGATGACAATGGCAATCTCAAAAGCCAAAGAGGCAGGAAAAGAAGCTGTAATATGTGCCTCTACAGGGAACACATCTGCATCTGCCGCTGCGTACGCTGCAAGGGCAAGAATGAGAGCTTACGTTTTGCTACCAAAGGGAGCTGTTGCTATAGGAAAACTCTCTCAAGCGATGATTTACGGGGCAAAGATAATAGCCCTTATGGGAAATTTTGATGACGCTTTAGCAATAGTTAGAGAAATTGGAGCCAAGTATCCGGTAGAGGTTGTAAATTCTGTAAACCCATACAGAATTGAGGGACAAAAAACGGCTGCATTTGAGATTGTAGACTTTTTAGGAGATGCCCCAGATTTTCACTTTATCCCTGTAGGAAATGCCGGAAACATTACAGCTTACTGGAAAGGGTACAAAGAGTACCACAAGGAAGGAAAAGCAAAGAAACTACCCCGGATGATTGGGTGGCAGGCAGAAGGGGCAGCCCCTATTGTAAAAGGTTTTCCGATAAAAAACCCACAAACAATAGCAACAGCAATTAAGATAGGAAACCCATACAGTTGGCAGCCAGCATTACAGGCAGCTAAAGAGAGCAATGGATTCATAGATGCCGTTTCTGACGATGAGATACTTGAAGCTTACAAAATGGTTGCGTCAACAGAAGGGGTTTTCTGTGAACCAGCATCAGCTGCGTCTATAGCAGGTGTGATAAAAGCTTACAGAAAAGGGCTGTTTAAAGGCGGAGAAACTGTTGTTTGTACCCTAACTGGAAACGGTTTAAAAGACCCTGACACTGTTATTAAAGCAAGCGATAAACCTGTAGAACTGCCTCCAGACATAAACGAGATAGCCAAATTTCTACAGCTATGAATATACTAGTTTACGGCCTTGGTGCCGTTGGAACTGTTTTTGCAATCTTCCTAAAAGAAGCAGGTCATACAGTTTATGGAAAAACCAAAGAAAAGTACATCCCGTATCTAAAGGATAAAACCTTACAGGTACAGGGAATATGGGGCAACCATCAGGCAAAACTGGATGGAGTGGTGGCCTCTATAGAGGAGCTTAAGGGTAAATCCTTTGATTTAATCATAATAACCGTAAAATCTTATGACACAAAAACAGCAATACAAGATATAAAAAAGATTATTAATGATAAAACCTATATTCTTTTAGCCCAAAACGGCTATGGAAACTATGAAACCGCAAAACAGTACATACCAGCAGAACAAATACTATTAGCAAGAGTTATCTTTGGAGCAAAACTTTTAAAACCCGGGATAGCTGAGATTACCGTAAATGCCGATGACGTTGTTATAGGCCAGCCTGAGAACTTAGGGAATGAAGAAGAAATCAAAAGATTAATAGATGTAATAAAAAATGCAGGAATACCAGCCCGATTCTCCCCTGACGTTTACCAAATACTGTGGGATAAAATCCTCTACAACAGTGCTTTAAACCCCCTTGGAGCAATCTTAGAGTGCAGCTACGGAGAGCTGGCGAATGACCCTCACACGCGGGAAACTATGAATAGTATAGTAAGGGAAATCTTTGAGGTTGCAAAGGCAAACGGTATAAAACTTCGCTGGAATATCCCAGATGATTATCTAGAGCATTTTTACGAAAATCTTATTCCTCCAACAGAGAAACACTACCCATCAATGTACTACGATATAAGAGAAGGAAAAAGAACAGAGATAGATGCGTTGAACGGGGCTATTGTAAAATTAGCAAAACAGGCAGGGATAGATGTACCTGTCAACGAAACCATTACAAATCTTTTAAAGTTCAAAGAATCAAAACACTTGAAAAAGTAGTATATTAAACATAAAATTTATTACCTTAAATGGTCGGTTAGCTCAGATGGCTAGAGCGCCTGCCCGACACGCAGGAGGTCGGAGGTTCGAATCCTCCACCGACCACTTTAAAAGAGGTACATGGTTGAAACCAGTAATTGCCCTTCCTCAAATGTCCTGCTCTTTGGATAAAAACGAAAACTTTCAAAAGTTTCTATCACTTTCACAGCAAGCTGTATCAGATGGAGCAAACATCATTGTTTCCCAAGAGCTATTTTTAACGCCTTACTTTTGCCAGGTTGAGGACTGGGATTATTTTTCTCTAGCAGATGAGCTTAATGAGGACAATCCTTATATAAAAGAGCTTTCAAAATTTGCAAAAGATAAATCTGTAGTTTTCGTTGCTTCCTTCTTTGAAAGGAGAGCAAAAGGTGTGTATCACAACACGGCAGTAGTAATAGATGCAAATGGTAAACTTCTTGGAAAATACAGAAAAATACACATACCAGATGACCCTCACTTTTACGAAAAGTTTTACTTCACTCCCGGAGATTTAGGATACAAGGTTTTTAAAACAAAATATGGGAATATCGGAACGCTAATCTGCTGGGATCAGTGGTTCCCTGAAGCTGCACGGTTAACAGCCATGAAAGGGGCAGACATTATTGTGTATCCTACTGCTATAGGATGGCTCCCTTCAGAAAAAGAGGAGCATGGAAAAAGCCAGTATAACGCGTGGGAGACAGTCCAAAGGGGGCACAGTGTAGCAAACGGATGCTATGTAGCCGCTGTAAACAGGATAGGATTTGAACCATCCCCAGACGGAAATGAAGGCATAGAGTTTTGGGGACAGTCGTTTGTATCAAATCCCTACGGAGAGGTCATTGCAAAAGCCAGCCAAGATAAAGAAGAAGTATTGATATGCCAGCTTGATTTTAAGGCATTGGATGAGTTTAGAACTGTATGGCCCTTCTTTAGGGATAGAAGGGTAGATACATACTCAGATTTAACTAAAATCTGGCAACAGGATTAACCTTTAGACTTTTTATCTTTCTGTTTTAAAGTAGTTAATATCTCAACAATCTTATTTACCATCTCTGGAGAGACATTATCCATAACGGCTCCAGCCTTTGAAGGCTTCATATTGTAGATAATTAACGCCGCCTTTACAGGGTCAGTCATTTTTGAGATTTTTTGACCTGCAAGTTCAGGATCCATCTTTTCAAAAACTTTCGCTAATCGTTTGTACTTTTCATCAATAAACTTTTTCTTTTCTTTCTCAAAAGCTTTCCTTTCAGCTTCAAGTTTTTTCTTTTCTTCTTCTAACTGTTTCTTTAACTCTTCATTTTTCTTAATTAGCTGTATAACTTCCTGTCTAAGTTTTTCTAGTCTTTTTATTTCCTTTTCAATCTCTTTTTTATCAACCTGACTAAAGGCCAAACCTACCGTTAGAACGGTTCCTAATATACTTAAAGCTAAACGTCTCATCTGAGATTTTAACCTCTTCTTTTAATTCTTCCCTTTGCTGTTTTTTCTTGAGCTTTTCCAGAAATCGCTCAGCTGCTTTCTTTTCTACAGAATGGGTCTTTAATATACTTTCGTAATTTTGCATCTCTTTGGTTAGTTCTTCCAAATTTTTAAGGAGCTGTTCTTTTTCTCTACGAAGGGAATTTAGGTAGCTATCCATCATTAAAAGCTCCGAAACGGAGCAACTACCCGATGGATTAGCCGAGTTTATCTTCTCTATGGTTATAGAAATTTGGGTCTCGCATTTCTCTATTTCTACATTTATCTGCTGAATTTTGGCTTTTATATCTTTTATATGTATATCTTTTGCGTTTATGTACTTAGTTATCAGCTTTTCCACCGAGTCTGCACTCTCCTAGAATTTTTACTTTCTTTCCTGACTCTGTTTGTATCGGTTTATCTAAAAAAGCCCTTAAAACGTATCCTAAAGCCACTTTTCTATCTGGAGATATAGATGTTATTTCTCCCACTTTCTTATCACCACTTAAAATTTTTTCCCCTTCTGTTATAGATGCATCTTCAAGTTCTAGCTTTACCATAGTCCTTGGAGTTTTTCCTCTAAAGTAAACTCTTGCGATAGCTTCCTGCCCTACGTAGCATCCTTTATTGTAGCTTATAGCATAATCTGCAATAGGTGTTTCAAGTGGTAGATACCCTTCTTTCAGTTCCTTTCCAATCTTTGGCACACAGTTTTTTATTCTGTCTTTTTCAAATTTTTCATTATCTATCTGGTCTTGTGGATTTAGTTTTTCTAAAATAGAGTCAATCTTTCCAAAGATATCGTATCCTTCTTCTCCTACCCTTAAAAAGTTTTTAGCTATAATTGCTCCATCCTTCTCAATAAAGGAAAAATCCTCTAAATCTTGGCCTAAGATACCTTTGATAAACTCTTTAGCACCCTCTCCATAGATATACATATGCTCCATATTGGGAGTTAAATCTTCAAAATTTACCTGCAGGGAAAGTTTTAAACGGTTAAACTCATCTATAATTTTTTTTGCATCCTCATCAGTATCTAATATAAAGTAATCTCCAAAGTTAAAAACAAAAAAGTCCTGTATAGGATGCCCGTTTTCCTTTAAACGCAGGTTGTAGTTAAACTTTCCAGCTGGAAGGTTGTTTATATCATTTGTTAAAAGGTTGTGAAGAAATGCTTTGTGTTCCTCCTGAATACCTTTCAGGGCAAACTTCGATTTTTTACCAGAAACCTTTATCTTAGACCTGTCTAGTTTTATCCATTTCATCTTTTATCCTCTGTTGTGTATTTTTTCATGATTTTTTATACCTAAACGCAGCATTAAATAAAATCGCCAAAATCATATCACCAGCTTTTTTAGTAAATTTTCTAAATAATCTAGCTCCTGATAAATTCTATTTAACGTTTGGGCTATTTTTTCCTTTTCATCTTCGTATTCGTGAACCAATAGATTTCTTAGTTCCATTAACTCAAACCACTTTTCTTTATTGATACCTATTCCAAACTTTTCTGCTAAATTTAAACATCTA
>JALUFA010000256.1 GCA_027052485.1 Hydrogenothermaceae bacterium | reverse complement strand
TATATTTTTAGCCTCAACGGGAGATTTTGATATTGATAAAAGAGTTTTAGAGCTTTTAAAAGACTTAGATGAGAAAGTTGAGTTCAAAACATTTGTTACGAAAACTTGTGGATGGTGTCCTTTAACGTTAAAAAAGCTTTACCAGTTTGCCCTTGCCAACGATAATATTGAGGTTTATGGAATAGATGCCTATGACTTTCAAGATATGGCTATTAGATATAACGTTGCTACAGTTCCAAAAACAGTAATAAACGATAAAGTAGACTTTGTAGGCTTAAAAAGTGATAACGATATTTTGGGATATATTGCTTCTGTGGTAGGTCGGTAAGTGAAAAAGTTAGCAGTCCTTGGGGCTACAGGCTCGGTAGGTAGCCAGACTCTAGACATAGTCAGAAGATTTAAAGATAAGTTTGATGTTGAAGTTGTTGCAGCTTCTAAAGTTTCCCCTAAACTTTTAAAGGTCATTGATGAGTTTAAGCCAAAGTATGTATACCTTAAAAATCCTGAACCTATCGAAGGTGTAGAAGTTTTATCTGGAGAAGAAGGCATTAAGTTTATCTCTTCTTTAGATATTGACCATTTTGTGAATGCCGTTTCTGGAATTGATGGGATTTTGTTTACATATCACATTCTTGAGACTGGAAAAAAACTTGCAACTGCAAATAAAGAGTCGGTAGTTTGTCTTGGAGGACTTTTAAAGGATAAGTTTAAAAAAGTTATTCCCCTTGATAGCGAACACTCAGCTATCTTTCAGTTATTACAAAAAGAAAAAGATGTTGATAAAATCTACCTTACATCTTCAGGGGGACCTTTTTTATACACAGACAGAGATGAGTTTTCCTCTGTAACTCCTGAAAAGGCCTTAAAACATCCCAAATGGAGTATGGGACAGAAAATCTCAATAGATAGTGCAACCCTAATGAATAAAGGTTTAGAAGTTATAGAAGCCCATTACCTTTTTGGCTTTCCTTATGAGAGGATTGATGTTGTTATCCACCCCCAGAGCATAATTCACGGCCTTATCCAGTTAAAGGATTCTACTATCCTAGCCCACCTATCGCCTACAGATATGAGATATCCTATTCTTTACGCTCTGTTTTATCCAGAGAGAGTAGAGTCAAATCTAAAAAAGCTAGACTTGCTTTCAATTGGTAAACTTGAGTTTTTACCGCCTGATACAGAAAAATTCCCCCTTCTAAAGGTTGCTATAGAAGCTGGAAAAAAAGGCGGAGCATACCCAATTGTTCTAACTGTTGCCGATGAGATAGCTGTTAGAAAGTTCTTATTAGGAGAAATATCATTTTTAGATATTGAAGATTTGATAATTTCTAGTTTGGAAAAGTTTAACTTTCCAGAGCCAAAGAGTATTAATGACGTGTTATCTATTATTAAAGAAGTTGAAAACTATCTAGGAGGTAAAGTTTGTTAAGTGTTATTGCATTTCTGATAATGCTTGGTGTTTTGATTACGATACACGAGCTAGGACACTTTTTATTTGCAAAGTTGTTTGGTGTAAAAGTTGAGGTATTCTCAATAGGGTTTGGTAAGCCTATTATCAAATGGAAGAAAGGAGAGACCGTATATCAGATAGCTCTCATACCCCTTGGTGGGTACGTTAAGATGTACGGTGAAGACAGTATGACCGAGCCTATACAGGGGCAAACAGAAAAGGATAAATGCGACCCACGTTCCTTTGTTTGTAAACCTAGATGGCAAAAGATGCTTATTGCTTTGGCAGGTCCTCTTTTTAACATTATCCTTGCGGTTGTTCTGTTTACCGTTGCTTATATGATAGGTATTCCCGAACCTGCCTATATGGAAAAGCCAGTTGTTGTTGGGTATGTGGATAAAAATAGTGAAGCTGGAAAGGCTGGGTT
>JALUFA010000255.1 GCA_027052485.1 Hydrogenothermaceae bacterium | reverse complement strand
TACGCCAATGTCATACAAAAAATTTGCTAAAAGTGCAGTGCTGGTAATGCCGTCTGCATCGTAATCACCGTATATGGCAATCTTTTTCTTTGATTTGATAGCATCTGCAAGTTTTAAGGCAATATGGTTAAGATTTATAAACTCCTGTGGAGGAATGAGTTTTTCTAATGTGGGATAGATGTACTCTTCACTAAAATCTTTATTAAAGATTTCCTGTCTGTTGTATAATAGTTGGGCGATTACTCTTCCGTATTTCTTTATAAGAGAGAAAGGGGCTTTGTGAACTTCTTCAAGAATAAGCCACCTTTGACCTGATATACCTCTTTCCATTTTTCTTCCTTTTATTGATAGGAGCAAGATTATACCATACTATATCTAGTATAAATTATCCTAAAAAGGGGAAAAATCTTGGGAAAAGTCATAAAATTTCCAGGCTCAAGCGGGAATAATAAAGATAAAAGCGAAGAAAAGATAGAAAATTCCAGCAAAGAAAAAGTTAAATCCTTTGGTTTTACTGAGTTTGAGGAAAAATTAAGAAAAGCTGTAGAGGATTACATAAAATCAACATTTGCCGTTAGAGAAATTTTAGGAATGGATATGGTTTACAAGGAAAATAAAAACAATGTTGGTGTTTTAGGAGTGATTGCATACGAACATAAACGAAAACCCGGAACGTTTGTAGCAAACTTTATAGCAGAAGGTTTTGTAGACGGTAAAAAAAATGTGAGAATAACGGAAGTTGCATTTGAGGCAGGAGAACCAGAACTATACCGTTCAATATATAACACTCTAAAGGCAAAAAAGGCTCTACCAGAGATTGAAGTATAGATTTATGTTATATTTAAGCAAATTTAGCCCCATTAGGAGATAAAAATGGCGTTCAAACCTCTCAGAATTGGAAAGTACGAGATAGAGTATCCTATTATCCAAGGTGGAATGGGTGTAGGTATATCGTGGGAAAATTTAGCTGGAACAGTATCTAAGTATGGAGGTTTAGGGGTTGTATCATCTGTTGGAACTGGGTACAGGTATCCAAACTACGTAAGATTAAAAGATGGCAGACCTGTTGGAAGTAAGTATATACATAATAAAGAAGCATTAACCCGTATATTGCAAGATGCAAGGGAAATCGCAGGTGGAGAAAAGGCGGTAATTGGGGTTAATATTCTATGTGCGATTACAGATTACGGCCGTGTAGTTAGGGACAGTATTGAGGCAGGAGCAAATATTATCATATCTGGTGCAGGGCTTCCCCTTAGACTGCCAGAATACGCTGCAGGTTCCGATGTAGCACTCGTTCCTATAGTCTCATCAGCTAGGGCTTTAAGGGTTATATGTAAACACTGGAAGAGAAAGTACAACCGCTTACCTGATGCGGTAGTAGTGGAAGGTCCAAAGTCTGGAGGACACCAAGGAATACCGTATGAAGACTGTTTCAAACCTGAATTTCAGCTTGAAAACCTAGTACCAGAGGTTATCAAGGAAAGGGATAAATGGGGAGACTTCCCTGTTATAGCTGCTGGCGGTATATGGGACAAAAATGATATAGAGTTTTACCTAAACCTAGGTGCCGACGGCGTACAGATGGGTACCAGGTTTGTTGGAACGTATGAGTGTGATGCTTCAGACACCTTTAAAAAAGTGATAATCAATGCAAACAAAGATGACATTCAGCTCATAAAATCACCTGTAGGTTATCCTGCAAGAGGTGTTATCACAAAACTTTTAAAGGATATAGAAAAGGGTACCGCCCCTGAGGTTAAGTGTATATCAAACTGTGTTGTGCCGTGTAATCACGGAGAAGAGGCTAAAAAGGTAGGGTACTGTATAGCAGATAGACTTGGAGATGCGTACCTTGGAAGGTATGAAACCGGACTGTTCTTT
>JALUFA010000254.1 GCA_027052485.1 Hydrogenothermaceae bacterium | reverse complement strand
GATGAGATTATAGACATCCACACACCTATAAGAAAGTCCGGAAATCTTAAACTTTTAACAAAGAAAGACAAGGAAAGCTTAGAAATTCTAAGACACTCTCTAGCCCACATAATGGCACAGGCTTTAAAAGAGCTATACGGAAGTGATAAAGTTCACCTAGGCATAGGTCCAACCACCGATGTTGGTTTCTTTTACGATGTTGAGGTTGAAGGAAAAAGAATAACAGAAGAAGACCTTCCTATAATTGAAGAAAAGATGAAAGAGATAATCCAGAAAGACTATCCAATAGTAAGGGAGGAGCTTCCTAGAGAGGAGGCTTTACAATTTTTTGAAAACATGAAAGAGTTCTATAAGGTAGACCTTATAAAGCATGACATTCCAGAGGGAGAACCTATATCCGTATACAAGCAAGGCGAGTTTGTTGACCTTTGTAGAGGTCCCCACATTCCATCAACAGGTACAGCCCCATTTGCCTTCAAACTGTTTAACATAGCAGGGGCATACTGGAAGGGTAAAGAAGGAAATCCAATGCTACAACGTATATACGGAGTGGCATTCTGGACGGATAAAGAGCTGAAAAAGTACCTAAACATGCTAGAAGAGGCAAAAAGGAGAGACCACAGAAAGATAGGAAAAGAGCTTGAGCTTTTCATCCTAGATGAGAACGTTGGCGGTGGACTTGCATTGTGGCTTCCAAAAGGAGCAATTATAAGAAACGAGATAGAAAACTACTGGAAAGACGAGCATATGAAAAGAGGCTACCAGCTTGTATACACTCCCCATGTGGGAAAGGAGCAGCTTTGGGAAACTTCAGGGCACGTAAACTTTTACAGAGAAAATATGTTCCCAGAGATGCAGATAGAAGATGAAGGCTACTTTGTAAAACCTATGAACTGCCCGTTCCACGTTGAGATTTATAAATCAAGACAGCGCTCATACAAAGAACTACCAATAAAACTTGCAGAGCTAGGAACTGTTTACAGATACGAAAGAAGCGGGGTACTCCACGGTCTTATGAGAGTTAGAGGTTTTACACAGGACGACGCCCATATAATCTGTAGAGAAGACCAAGTTGATGAAGAAATTAGAAAAGTTTTAGAGTTTGCAATAGAAACCCTCAAGAAGTATGGGTTTGATGAGTTCCAAGTTTTCCTATCAACAAGACCAGAAAAATCTGTTGGCGATGACAAGATGTGGGAGGTGGCAACAAACGCTCTTAGAAAGGCTATAGAATCTGTAGGTCTAGATTACGAGATAGATGAAGGTGGCGGAGCTTTCTACGGACCTAAAATTGATGTAAAGATAAAAGATGCCATCGGTAGAATGTGGCAGTGCTCTACAATTCAGTTTGACTTTAACCTCCCTGAAAGATTTGATATGTACTACATCGGTGAAGATAACAAAAGACACAGACCGTACATGATACACAGAGCTATATTTGGCTCAATTGAAAGATTTATCGGAGTTTTACTAGAACACTATGCAGGGCTACTACCTTTATGGCTTGCTCCAGTTCAAGCGAGAATAATTCCTATATCCGACGCCCATATACCTTACGCAAAAGAAGTGGAGCAGAAACTAAAAGAGGCAGGACTGCGGGCTGAAGTAGACGAAAGAAACGAAAGAATGAATAAAAAAATCAGAGATGCCGAGCTTCAGAAGATACCTTACATGCTAGTAGTAGGAGATAAAGAGTGGCAAACAGGAACAGTTTCCCTCAGAACTAAGAAAAAAGGTAATATGGGAGTGTTTACCATAGACGAATTTAAAGACAGAGCAAAAAAACTTATAGAAGAAAAATCATTAGAACTTTAAATAGGAGGTAGATAAAATGATAGTAGTAATGACTAAATTCCCAATAAATCCTCAGTATACAAAGGATTTTGAG
>JALUFA010000253.1 GCA_027052485.1 Hydrogenothermaceae bacterium | reverse complement strand
CTCCTCACCAAGAAGCTCGGCAATAGCCCATAGTATAAGCAGAGTACCAAGGGTTTTGATTATACCTGTTTCTATAGATACCTTTCCCGTTAAGAGTTCAAAAATCTCGTAAATAAATAAACCTATCACAAATAGGGCAAGAACAATAAGAGCTCCTAGCAAAATCATATCTAAAAAGTCTGCAAAACGCATTGAGATTTTTAAAAGTTTTTTCTCCAGTTTTGAAAGCTGTATGTACTTTGTGATTTCCTCTTCTATGTAGGCTTTTGTTAAGATATCAAGGTTTATATCCAGTAGTTTTCCTAGGGACTCAACGTAAAGATTTCTCTTTCTTGAGTAGCCAAACTCTTTGTTTAAAAGCTTTATAAACCATCTTCTTATAAAGTTAAACGTGGCGTTTATATAGTGGTTTGGTATTCCAAGCTTGTCATGGACTTCTCCTATCTTGTGGAGCTTTTCAAAGTATTTATCATCATAATTTCCACTAAACAGGTCTAGATACCACTCTTTTAGTTTTTCTTGGTGTCTTTTTATAGTTTCCTCGTCTTTTAGAAACTTTCTTGCATTTGGAAGGTGGAAAATAAACCTATAAAGGTCTTTCAAGAAGTCATCTACATGTTTTTCCATTATTGGGCGAAGCTCAACAAGACGTTTCTCATCTTGTTCTGTAAACTCATAATCTTTTTTTATCTGTTTAAAATCATCTATCATCTGGCTACTTTTACCCATACTATTGATGTGACTATTAAATGATAAAGGATTTGTTATGGACTATCAAAAGCTAAAGAAAGTAAAGGATAAAGAGGAGGAGTGTTTTAAATGTGGCTCTAAAAAAGAGCTGTACGAAGACCCTAATATAGAAGGTTTAGTTTTTTGTAAAGAGTGCTGGGAAGAAAGGATAAAAACAGAGAAACTTGAAGAGTGGGGAATGGAAGAGGAAATCCCTTACGACGAGTAAAATTTTTCTCCTTCTTCTATGTGGTATCCTCTAACTGCATCGTCTGCAGATATGGGTTTTGAGTTTGGAAACTGAATTTTTTTTATTAGTAGTTTCCCCTGTCCTGTTTGAACGACTATTCCTTTTCCCTTTTCTAGTTTGACAATCTCTCCTGGGTTTCCTTGCGATGTTTCATCTATAACTTCCGCATCTAAAATTTTTACCTGTTTATCTCTAAAGTTTGTGTAGGCTTTCGGCCACACTTTTAAGGCTCTTATCTGGTTGAAAATCTCTTTTGCCGATTTTTCCCAGTTTATCTTTCCATCTTCTTTTTGAATAGGTTTTGCGTAGGTGGCTTTTGAGTGGTCTTGTGGAGTTTTTTTTATCTCTCCTTTTTCTATCTGGTCTAACACTTCTATGAGAAGTTTTGCCCCCTCCTCTGAGAGTTTATCATGTAGGGACACTATATCGTCTTCGTTTTGTATCTTAACTTTTTTACATTTGTATACATCTCCAGCATCAAGTTCTTCTGTTATTTCCATAATGCATACGCCAGTTTCTTCCTCTCCGTCCATTATTGCCCTTTGAATAGGAGCAGCTCCTCTATACTTTGGCAGTAAGGACGCATGGATGTTTATGGTTTTGTATCTTGGTAGCTCAATTATCTCTTTTGGGAGGATTTTCCCGTAAGCAACTACGACAAAAATGTCGGGGTTTAGTTTCTTTAGCTCTTCTAAAAGTTGTGGATTGTTCTTTACCCTTTCTGGTTGGTAAACAGGTATGTTGTGTTTTTGAGCTTCTACCTTTACAGGTGGCGGAGTTAGTTTTTTACCTCTTCCCTTTGGCTTATCAGGCTGGGTGATAACTGCTACAACCTTGTGTTTTGAGTTTATAAGCTCTTTTAGGCTTTCTACTGCAAAGTCGGGAGTCCCCCAAAAAACAACTCTCATTTTCACTCCTTTTTTAGACTGGATAGTTTTATCGTAGTTGTTCCACAACAGTCCTTTCTTAAGCTTTTATTCATACTTTGAACTATCTCTTCGTAGGCCTGGAAAAAGTCTAAGACTTTACCACCAAAACCTTTTGAAAACTTTTGCGCGTCTTCTTTTGAAGAAAACGGTATAACACTTGGACTACAGCATGGTTTAGCATCACTTCCAACAACAAAGTATGCGTTGAAGGCGGTTATTGGGTTTTCTGTTATAAAGTCATAGGTGATGGCTGAAACTTCCTTGTCCTCAAACTTCTTGTGAAGAAGTAAGCCACAGTGCTCGCAACAGGTTTCGTATATTTTATCTTCAACTGTAATCTTATAAGGATGCGCCCTTGTTATAGGTTTATGGCATATAGGACACGTATTTACTGTTTTAAGCACTTTGTTTTCCGATGTTTGTAGCATAACCGAACCGTGTTTTCTTTTTACCTTTCCTTCGTTTTCTAGCTCTCTTATATCTCTATATATAGTCATTTCGGAAACATTAAACATTTTCGCAAGTTCTTTTACTGTTGCTTCTTTTTTCTCTTTGAGAATCTGGAGAATTCTCTCTTTTCTATTCATCTGATAACCCCTTATAACACTCCTTTTGTTGATGGAGTTCCTTCTCGTCTTGGGTCTATCTCAATGGCATTTTTGAGAGCTACTGCAAAGGCTTTTATCATACACTCTGCAATGTGGTGGAGATTGTTCCCTGAAAGGGGCTTTATATGAACTGTTATTCCTGCGCTCAGCGTAAAACCTTTAAAGAACTCTCCCATAAGCTCATAATCAAAATCTCCTATTTTCCCTTTATATCCAAAATCTTCATAAAAGAGTAAAGGCCTACCTGATAGGTCTATGCTACACATAACCAGTGCTTCATCCATTGGTATTATTGAGTATCCAAATCTTCTTATACCTTTTTTATCTCCAAGGGCTAGTTTTAAAGCTTCACCTAGAACTATTCCTGTATCTTCTACTATGTGATGGTAATCAACATGGATATCTCCTTCAGCTTCCAGTTGTATGTCTATAAGTGAGTGTTTTGAAAAGCTTTCTAGCATGTGAGAAAAAAATCCTACTGGCATTTTGATACTGTACTTTCCTGTACCGTCTAAATTTATTTCAGCTTTTATCTGGGTTTCTTTTGTTATTCTTTCTACTTTTGCTTTTCTCATGTTATTTCTCCTAAAATGTCGGGAGGTATTTCCTCTTCTTTATAATCTTTTTTTATGGCTTCTAAAACTTTCACCTCTTTTCTTGCATCTCTACCCTCTACAAGAATAGGTTCTACCATTTCAGCGAGCCTTGATGCTATTGGGTCGCCGAGCCTTTCTGCCAAACTTTCATCCTTTTCAGACTGGGGGAATATAGGATAGTTAGAAGTAATTATTAAAGGTCTTTCCTCATTGTATCTCTGAATAATGATGTAGTGGAGAATGTCTTTTGCCCAATCAGACAGCCTTTCATTGCCAAGGTCGTCCAGTACAAGAATAGGTGTATTTACCACTTCATCAAGAAGCTCTCTATTGCTTAAGCTTGTGTCGTTAAATGAAAACTTTAAATCAAAAAGCAGTGTTCTAGTATCTCGGAATGTACCTGTTATTTTTCTCTTTTGGTAAAACTCTTTTAAAAGCCCTACTGCAAGGTGAGTTTTCCCAACTCCCGGCTTTCCGTACAGGAGTATACCTTTTCCCTCTTTATAACTTTCCGATACAACGTACTTTTTCAGATACTTTATTAGCCTATCCTGACTGAAATCTTTATCTATAACATAGTTGCTTAAGGCCTTTCCTATGTACTTTTTGGGAATACGCATACGTTTTAAAATGTTGTCGGGGATTATGTCATACTTACATTTGCACTTTATAACCCCTTTTGGAGTGTATATCCAGCCTGTATCGTTGCACTTTTTGCAATTTACAGTTTTTTCATCAGGAGTTTTCATCTTTGCTTGTTTGGTCTTCCTTTTTCTCCATTATTCCATAAAACAGTTCATTAATAAACTGGTCTGGATTTTTTATTATAGGGCCTTCTCCCTGTTCTATAATCTTAGCGAACACTTTTGCCTGTATAGAGCCGAGGAAAAACATTGCAAGCTCTTCTGGATCTAAGTCTTTCTTTATTATTCCCTTTTCCTGCCCTTCTTTAAAAAGTTGGGATAGAGTATTTTTATACTCTTTTACGAAAGAGTGGAGGATATTTGTAAACTTTTGGTTGTTTGACCTTGAAAAATCAAAACATAGTATAGGTACAGCACCTTTTGTATCTTCTAAAACCTTAATATGAGATAGTAGAACCTGTCTTAGTTTATCTTCAATGTCCTTTCCTTTTGATATACCAACTTCAGCACTCTGAGAGCATCTGTATACGTAGTTGTTGATTATACTCAGGATTATGTCGTCCATAGTGGCAAAGTGCTTAAAGATTGCTGCATCAGTCATCCCAAGCCGAGAAGCAATGTTTTTTGCAGTAAACTTTTTAAGGCCTTCTTTCACTATTATGTCTGCAGCTATACGGATTATCTTTTCTTTTGTTGGCAGCTTTTCAAACTCTTCTCCGTTAATCATTTTCTCCTCCAAGTTGAATCATATTACAAAACTTTTGAATAGGAATTCCCGCACCTGCAGCGTGTTTATGCCCTCCTCCTCCTAGCTTCTTTGCCAGTTCTAATGCTGTAGGTTTTTGCCCTTCACAGCTTCTAAAGCTTATCTTTACAAAATCTCCACTGATGTTAAACAACGCTACAGGCTCTCCAAGTTTTGAAGATAAGATATTTCCTATTTCTGACTGGAAAAGTCCTGCGTTGTATCCTTTTACAAGATACTCTCCTATGCGAAGGTAAGTTGGTTTTGCCTTCTCCACAAAAGTTTCAATAATGTAATCTGTGTACTCGGATATGATTTTCCCTTTTTCTAGAAGTTCATCCACATCCTCTTCCAGCATCTCTTTAACTTTTTCTGGCTGGTTTGTATACATGAATAGAAACGCATTCACGTACTTGGTTTTATCTCCGTACTTCCACGTCCATATATCTTTGTCCTCTACCAGCCTTACAAGCTCAGGTATAGGTTCACCAAAGAAGTAAAACCACGTTAAGGAAGCTCCAGACCTATTATTGTCAAAGACATATTCAAGATTTTGGTATCTGCTAGCTAGCTGTTTTAACGGCTCGTACACACCTATATGGTGGTCTATTACAACAACTTTTTTTGCCTTTTTTAAGATTTTTTCCATATCTTCTTGGGGAAATGCAAAATCAACTATATATACGGTAGTTTTCTGGTCTATCTCGTTGAGGAGGTTTTGAAAATCTTCATCTTTGTATTTGTGCTCGAAGGGAAAGAGTTTACAGTTAGGAAACTTTTTTAATAAAATAGCAGCGGCAGTTGTTCCGTCGGTACAGTTTTTGTGATATACACAAACGACTTTTTCTTCCATATTGTCTCCAAATTAGTGAGTTAAGCATTATATTTTACAATTTCACTACAAAAGTTAGCGAATATTAACCAATATGTCAAGACCAGTTTGTTATAATTAAACAAAAAACCCAAAGGGTTGAATAGATGAGAATTGTTAGTGGTATGAGACCTACAGGAAAGCTACATTTAGGTCATTACTTTGGCGTTATAAAAAACTGGCTAAAACTTCAAGAAGAAAATGAATGTTTTTTCTTTATAGCCGATTGGCACGCGTTAACAAACAGATATAAAGATACCAAAGACTTAAAAGAAAACATCCGCCAGATGATTATAGACTGGCTTGCTTGTGGAATAGACCCAAATAAAGCAACACTGTTTATCCAATCTGGAGTTAAACAACACGCAGAACTGGCCTTACTTTTTTCTATGATTACTCCTAAAAGCTGGCTTGAACTTAACCCATCCTATAAAGACCTAAAGTTTAACCTGATGTACCAGTACCTAAAGGATTTCCTGCTTGGGAAGAAAATAAAAGTAAATCAGGCACCACCACCGGAAAGCTACGATGAAGCATTGGAAAAGGCTACAGGAAAACAGAAAAGCAAAATTTTTGAGGAGTATCTTAGAGAAGCCTTCCACAGGGCTTTTTACTCGCAAAAGGGAATAGATTTTGAATACTTAAGGGAAGTTCTTTTAAAGTTTGGTATCCAGAGAAAGATTGTTGAGGAGGCTATTTCAAACCTTGAGGAAGGGGACGTTGGTAAAGATTTAGATACCCTTGGTTTTTTAGCCTATCCAGTTTTGCAGGCAGCAGATATATTAATATACAAAGCTCAAAAAGTGCCAGTTGGAGAAGACCAGCTACCCCATATAGAGTTAACCCGTGAGATAGCAAGAAGATTTAACAACCTATATAAGGAAGTTTTCCCAGAACCAGAAGCTATTTTAACGGAAGAGGCTAAGCTTCCGGGAATAGACGGTAGGAAGATGTCAAAGTCCTATAATAATGCTATTTATCTGTCTGATAGTGAAGATGAAGTTAACCAAAAAGTCTTACAGATGAAAACAGACCCTCAAAGGGTGAAAAAAACAGACCCGGGAAATCCTGACGTTTGTATAGTGTATGACTACCACAAAATCTTTACTAAAGATGAAGAACTCTTAAAAGAGATTGATACCAAGTGTAGGAATGCTGAAATTGGATGTGTAGACTGCAAAAAGATACTTGCAGAAAACATAAATAAATTTTTACAGCCAATAAGGGAAAAAAGAAAAGAGATAGAAGCAAATCTACAAGAGTATGAAAAAATCTTTATTGATGGAACGTTAAAGTGTAGAAAGCTAGCTGAAGAAACAATGAAAGAGGCACGAGATGCGATGAACCTCTACGATATAGAGGAATAAGTTATGTATATTCCAAAGTATATCCCACACTATACGTATGAAGACTACAAAAACTGGGAAGGTAGGTGGGAACTTATAGAGGGGATTCCCTTTGCTATGTCGCCGGCTCCTACTGTGAAACATCAGTTAGTAAGCAACAAAATTGCATGGCAGTTAGAAGAAAAGCTAAAAGATTGTAAAGAGTGTAAGGCTCTACTACCTGTCGATTGGAAAATTTCTCATGATACTGTAGTCCAGCCAGATAACCTTGTTATCTGTTATCCTCTGGAAGACAAGCCTTATATTACGAAAGCTCCTGCAATTATTTTTGAAGTAATATCTAAATCAACTAAAGAAAAAGATGAAAAAATAAAGTTTGAAATTTATGAAAAAGA
>JALUFA010000252.1 GCA_027052485.1 Hydrogenothermaceae bacterium | reverse complement strand
GTTATACTCAACGATTGGCCCTTCTATATCTAGAAGCTGCTTTTTAAGGTTAGGATGCTGGGTAAACTTTAGAATAAGAACCTCTAGCATCACTTGAAGCTTAATATCTTCCCAATCTTTTCTTATCGGTAGTTTTCTCGTCATTTTTCTAGCTACAAAAGGGTGCATTTTGGCAAATCTTTTTCGGTATTCATCCTTTAGATCTTTTGGAAGTTTAGAAAACTGGTAAACGTTTTCCGATGCACGGAAAATTTCACCTTCAAACTCAATGGGATATAAACGCATATTACTTAAGAACTCAAAACCTTCTTGATGGGTAAAAACTGTAAAAGGTTTCTGTCTTTTGGGCAATCTAACACCTTATTGTTTTAATACTTAATTTTTGCTACATAGCCAACTTTTATAAAAAAGGGGCGGATAACCCCTGTAGTTTTTATCTGTAAGAAAAACGCTTTTTACCCGGAAATCTTCTACCTTTTTGAGGTTTTCTCATCTGTCTATCAGAGAGGTTAATAAGCTCTATTGGTGCTTTGGTTGTTTTTAAAATTCTTGTGAAGAACACATCCTCTTCTGGTGTGAAAAAGGAAATTGCTAGTCCTTCTTTCCCAGCTCTGCCTGTTCTTCCTATTCTGTGAACGTAGCTTTCTACATCATTTGGAAGGTCATAGTTGTAAACTACTTCTACACCTTTAATATCAAGGCCTCTTGCAGCAACGTCAGTAGCAACAAGAATGTCTAGCTTTCCTGAACGAAAGTCTCTTAACACCCTTTCTCTTTTTGCCTGAGAGTAATCTCCATGGATTGCGTCAGCGTTAAACCCTTCTCTTTTAAGTCTTTTTGCCACCTCATCCGCCATCTTCTTGGTTCTTGTAAAGACTATAGCTTTTCCTTGCAGTGTTTCCTTTAAAACGTCTTTAAACACATCAAACTTTTTATCTTCATCAACTCTGTAGGCTTTTTGTTTTATTCTGTCTACAGTTATCTTCTCAGGGGCTACTTTTACAGTTTCATAATCATCTTTTAAAAACTGTTCCGCAAGATTTAGTATCTCTTTTGGCATAGTTGCAGAAAATAGCAACGTCTGTTTTTCCTTTGGAAGTTTTGACATTATGTACTCTATATCCTCTATAAAGCCCATATCTAGCATTCTATCTGCTTCATCAAGAACAAAATGTTTTACGTTGTCAAGCTTGATGTAGCCTCTGTCTATAAGGTCTTTTACCCTTCCAGGGGTACCTACGATAATAACGTCATTTCCACGTTTTAGAAAATCTATCTGATGCTGTATAGACTTTCCTCCGTAAACGGCTAAAACAAAAACCCTTTTTGACCTTCCTATATCCTTGAGCTCCTTTGCAACCTGTATTGCTAGCTCTCTGGTTGGTACCAGTATAAGTGCCTGTATCTTTTTCTCTTTTGGCTGTACTTTGTCAATTATTGGAATTCCAAAGGCTGCGGTTTTCCCTGTTCCCGTTTGGGCTTGGGCTATAAGGTCTTTACCTTCAGCAACTACTGGTATTGCCTGTTTTTGCACCTCCGTTGGTTTTTCATAACCCATCTTTTCTAAAGAGAAAAGAACTTTTTTTGAAATTGGTAAATCTGAGAATTTTGACATAAATGTCCTCCTTGAATTTAAAAGAAGGAAATACCAGATGACATTGAAACAATCTAAGGAGTTTTAGATAGTGGTTTTACTGATACTTCCCACCTTTGTTTTTAAGGTTAAATTATACACGCCTTTAAAAGAATTGCAAATCTTTGATAAGATAATTGTTAAAAATTTGAAGATTTTAGGAGGTTAAAGATTGAAAAAGAAGTTTAAAATAGCAGTTTTGCCGGGAGATGGGATTGGACCAGAGATAATGAAGTCAGCTTTAAGAGTTTTAGATGCTGTTAGTAAG
>JALUFA010000251.1 GCA_027052485.1 Hydrogenothermaceae bacterium | reverse complement strand
ATTTGCAATAGGTGCTTGCATTGTAGCAAAAAGTTTTGCAAGTAGCTCTTCTCTGCTTGGTAGAGAAGCAATTGCATCAATCTCCTCTGGAGTAACAAACTTTCCATCAAGTAAGCCTGCTTTAACCTTTGCAGATTCACTTGTTTTTAAAAACTCCTTAAGAGACTTAGCAGCATCTACTATATCTTCATAAGCCAAAATTACAGCAGATGGCCCTTCAAAAACATTAATTTTATCATACAGCTCTGTGCCATTGCAAGCTCTATAGAGAACCGAATTTTTTACGACCTTAATTTCTGCATCTTTTTTTCTAATCTGTTTTCTAAAATCTGCCATTGCATTGGCATCAACGCCTGTGAAATCAAACACGACCAAAAGTTTTGCTCTATCTAATTTTTCTCTAAGTTCGTTTACCGTTTGCTGTTTTCTTTTTATAGACGGTCTTACAGCTACTTCTGACATTTTTATTTCCTCCACTTTTACTTTAAGCAGCCTTAGATTCTAGCTCTTTTTGTATTTTTACAGTGTCAAGTTTAACGGACGGATCCATCGTTGCTTTTAAAACAGCATTTCTTACGTACTGTCCTTTTAAACCAGATGGTCTAAGTTTTAAAACAGTATCGTAAACTGTAAGAGCATTCTCTACAAGCTTTTCATTTTCAAAAGAAACTTTACCTATCGGAACGTGAAGGTTTCCTGCTTTATCTACTTTAAACTCAACTCTACCTTTTTTGGCTTCTTTTACAGCTCTAGCAACATCTTGGGTAACTGTTCCAACTTTAGGGTTTGGCATTAAACCTCTAGGACCCAAAATTCTACCAAGCTTAGCAACCTTTGGCATCATATCTGGAGTAGCAATAACAACATCAAAATCAACCCATCCTTCGTTAAGGATTTTGTTGATGAGCTCCTCACCACCTACGTAGTCTGCTCCAGCCTCTTCAGCTTCCTTTACTTTTTCCCCTTGTGTAATAACAAGAACTTTGATAGGTTTTCCTAAACCATGTGGTAGAACCGTTGATCCTCTAACCATCTGGTCTGCATATTTGGGGTCTACACCAAGTCTAAATATGAGCTCAACTGTTTGGTCAAAGTTTCTCTTTGTTATATCTGCTATTTCTTTCACCTTAGCTACTGCTTCTTCTAGAGTGTGAAGTTTTTCTTTATCTACAACTTTTAAAGCATTTAGATATTTTTTCCCTCTCTTAGCCATTTTGCGCCTCCTCGAATCCTTCTACTTCTATTCCCATAGAGCGAGCTGTTCCAGCAATAATCTTCATTGCCTGGTTGATGTCTTCAGTGTTAAGGTCTTTTAGCTTAATCTCGGCAATCTCTTTAAGCTGTTGCGCTGTTACTTTACCAACCTTTTCTCTTTTAGGGTCTGATGCACCCTTTTTAATTCCTGCAGCTTCTTTTAATAGGTAAGATGCAGGTGGAGTTTTTAAAATAAATGTAAATGATCTGTCGTTATATACAGTTATAACAACAGGTACGATTGTTCCAGGCTTCATATCTGCTGTTGCAGCGTTGAAAGCCTTAACAAACTCCATAATGTTAACACCATGTTGACCTAAGGCAGGACCAACCGGTGGTGATGGTGATGCTTGTTGAGCTGGTATCATCAGCTCAATTGTACCGACAACTTTTTTTGCCATAAATTACACCTCCTTGAGTTCTTTTACCACGCTGATTGAACTTAGATCTTCTCTACCTGAGAGAACTCAAGTTCAACCGGTGTAGATCTTCCAAATATTGATATTGATACAATCAATTTTTCTTTTTCTGGTATTACTTTTTCAACAACACCTGTAAAGTTCATAAATGGACCTTCAATAACTCTAACTTTATCTCCTTCTGAGAAGAGAGAGCGTTTGAGTTTCGGAGCCCCTTTTTGAATCTGGTTTAGTACCCTTTTTACTTCTTTTTCATCTATAGGAACAGGTACTCCTCCTGCGCTAACAAAACCTATAATATAGGGAGTTTTTTTGATTACATCAATTAAATCATCCGTTAGTTTTGCTTTTATAAGCAGATATCCCGGAAATATTTTATTTTCAAGTACTATACGAGCTTCTGTTCTGTTTTCCTTACACTGGATTTTTTGTCCCGGTTTTGAGATTGGGCTGTGTCTAACACAAGCCTCATCTCCCTCTACGCTTTCCAAAACTCTAACTGTTCCGTTTTCTATTGCAAATTTTGTAATTCCTTTTTTTCCTTGGACTTCAATTTCTCTATCGTGGGCTTTTAAAGAAAGTTTGTACTTTTCTTTTCCTAAAGCTTTGATAACTACCTTTTCTTCTGCTGGAACGATGACTTCATCTACCAGATGTTTTAGATTACTTAATTCAAGCTGCTTTAATAAGTTTTCCCTTGCTCTAATCTCAAGATTTGATTGGGTATATAATGCGTACCATTTTTTTTCGTCTTCTTTCTTTTCCTGTTTTTGTTCTTTCTTTTCTGTTTCCTGCTCTTTTTCTACGGTCTGTTTATTTTCTTCTGACATTTATATACCCCTTAAATTAGGCTAAATAAAAAGTTTATAAATTTTTCAAAAATCAAATCACAACACCATAAGTATATAGAAACCGATAAGGTAAAAATAATTACCGCTATTGTCGCTCTCTTTACCTGTTCAGGAGTAGGCCACGTTACTTTTTTTAGCTCTTCCCAAACTTCCTTTAAAAACTGGATAATGTTAAATTTCATGAGGATACCTTAAGGTAAAAATATTAAAGCGGGGCAAGGAGGACTCGAACCCCCAACCTGCGGATTTGGAGTCCGCTGCTCTGCCAAATTGAGCTATTGCCCCACTATTTATTAAATTTATGTTATTTTGCTTCTCTGTGGAGTGTGTGTGTATTACACCACTTACAATACTTTCTCAGTTCCAATCTATCTGGATGTTTTCTTTTATTCTTTGTAGTTGTGTAATTTTTTCTTTTACACTCGGTACAAACTAACGTTATTATTTCTCTTGCCATTTATATCCCTCTCTTACTCAATGATTTCAGTAACGACACCAGCACCAACAGTTCTACCACCTTCTCTGATAGCGAATCTCATCTGTTCTTCAATAGCAACTGGTACCATTAGTTCTACTGTTAACTCTACGTTATCTCCAGGCATTACCATCTCTTGTCCTTCTTGCAACTCTACTACTGTTCCTGTTACGTCTGCTGTTCTGATGTAAAACTGTGGTCTGTATCCTACAAAGAATGGTGTGTGTCTTCCACCTTCTTCTTTTGACAGTACGTATACCTGTGCTTTGAACTTCTTGTGTGGTGTGATTGTTCCTGGCTGTGCTAATACCTGTCCTCTTTCTACTTCGTCTTTTCCTATTCCTCTTAAGAGTACTCCTACGTTGTCCCCTGCTACTGCTTCGTCTAGTGTCTTTCTAAACATTTCTATTCCTGTTACTACTGTCTTCTTGATTTCGTCTCCCATTCCTACTATTTCTACTTCATCTCCTACTTTCAGTTTTCCTCTTTCTACTCTTCCTGTTACTACTGTTCCTCTCCCTGAGATTGTGAATACGTCTTCTATTGCCATTAGGAATGGTTTGTCTGTTGCTCTTTCTGGTGTTGGTATGTAGTTATCCATTGCATCTAGAAGCTCTTCTACTGATTTCACCCATTTTTCTTCGTCGTTTAGTGCTCCTAGTGCTGATCCTCTTATTACTGGTACTTCGTCTCCTGGAAATTCGTATTTGTTTAGTAGTTCTCTTACTTCTAGTTCTACTAGTTCTAGGAGTTCTTCGTCATCTACCATATCGCATTTGTTTAAGAATACTACAATGTATGGAACGTTAACCTGTCTTGCTAGTAGTACGTGTTCTCTTGTTTGTGGCATTGGTCCATCTGCAGCTGATACAACGAGTATTGCACCGTCCATTTGAGCTGCACCAGTAATCATGTTTTTGATGTAGTCAGCGTGACCTGGACAGTCAACGTGTGCGTAGTGTCTTTTTTCTGTTTCGTATTCTACGTGTGTGATGTTGATTGTGATTCCTCTATCTCTTTCTTCTGGTGCTTTATCGATATCTCCGTATCCTATGAACTCTGCTAGTCCTTTTTTTGATAGTACGTATGTTATTGCTGCTGTTAGTGTTGTCTTACCGTGGTCTACGTGCCCTATTGTCCCTACGTTTACGTGTTCCTTCTCTCTTACAAATTTCTCTTTTGCCATTGTCCTTTTTACCTCCTTGTTATTTACTCTTCTTTTTTGTTTCTTTGGCCAGCTATTTCTTCAGCTATGTTTTTAGGTACTTCTTCGTATTTGCTAAATACCATTGAGAATGTTGCTCTACCCTGTGTTAAAGACCTTAGGTCCGTTGCATATCCAAACATTTCAGCCAGTGGTACTTCTGCTTTTATAGTCATTGATGGTCCTTTCTTTTCAGAACCAAGGATTTTACCCCTTCTTTTAGAGAGGTCTCCCATCACATCTCCCATGTACTCTTCAGGAGTTTCAACTTCAACAAGCATAATTGGTTCTAGCAGTACTGGTTCAGCCTTTTTGGCAGCATCTCTAAATGCCATAGAACCTGCGATTTTAAACGCGATTTCGGATGAGTCAACTTCGTGATATGAACCATCGAACAGTGTAGCTTTTACACCAATCATAGGGTATCCTGCAACGATACCGTTTTGCATTGCTTCCTGGATACCTGCGTCAACCGCTGGGATGTACTCTTTTGGAATTACACCACCAACGATTTTATCTTCAAACTCATAATCTTTTCCTTCAAGAGGTTCAATCTCAATAACTGCGTGTCCGTACTGACCTCTACCACCAGACTGTCTGATAAACTTACCTTCTCCTGTAGCTTTTTTCTTGATAGTTTCTTTGTAAGCAACCTGAGGTTTACCAACGTTTACATCTAGGTTGTACTCTCTTCTCATTCTGTCAACCATAATTTCAAGGTGAAGCTCACCCATTCCGTGGATTAGAGTCTGGTTTGTCTCAGGGTCTACAGTAACTTTAAACGTTGGGTCTTCTTTCATAAATTTATTTAAAACTTGTGATAGTTTTTCTTGGTCTTGTTTTGTTTTTGGCTCTATAGCCATTGCTATAACAGGTTCTGGGAATTCCATAGATTCTAGAACAATTGGATGTTGTGGGTCTGAAAGTGTATCTCCAGTTACTGTATCAAGCCCAACTGCCGCAGCAATATCTCCAGCGTAAACTTCAGTAATTTCTTCCCTTTGGTTTGCGTGCATTCTTAGGATTCTACCAACCCTAACTTTTTTGTTTTTGTTTGCTATTAGGATTGTATCTCCAGCTTTTACATGGCCTGAGTAAACTCTAAAGTAAGTAAGCTGACCTGCGTATGGGTCTGCCATAACTTTGAATGCTAGAGCACAGAAAGGTTCATTGTCATCTGCGTGTCTTTCTTCTTCTTCTCCAGTGTTTGGATTTACACCTTTTACTGGAGGCATATCTTTAGGTGATGGTAGGTAGTCTATAACTGCATCTAGAAGTGGTTGCACTCCTTTATTTTTGAATGCAGAACCACAGAGCATAGGAACGAGCTCAAGGTTTATAGTAGCTTTTCTTAATGCTTTTTTGAGTTCTTCAGGGGTTATCTCTTCACCTTCAAGGTACTTTTCCATTAACTCTTCATCTGTTTCTACTATTTTTTCTATCATTTTTTCGCGCCATTCTTCGGCGATAGGCTTAACTTCTTCTGGGATTTCATCAGTAACGATGTACTTAGCTCCTAGTTCATCACCTTCCCAGATGTAAGCCTTCATTTCAATAAGGTCTACCACACCTTTAAAGTTGTCCTCAGCTCCGATTGGAACCTGTATAGGAACTGGATTTGCACCGAGTTTTTCTACTATATCTTCATAAACTTTGAAGAAGTCAGCACCAGTTCTATCCATCTTGTTAACGAAAGCGATTCTAGGTCTTCCGAATTTGTCAGCCCATCTCCAGTTTGCTTCTGACTGAGGCTGAACTGCTTCAACAGATGAAAATACAAACACAATACCATCAAGAGCTTTCATTGAACGTACAACTTCAACCCCAAAGTCAACGTGCCCCGGTGTGTCAATGATGTTTAATTGGTAGCCTTTCCAGTATGCTGCAGTGGTTGCCGCTGTAATTGTGATACCTCTTTCTTTTTCCTGTTCCATCCAGTCCATAGTAGCGGCACCTTCGTGAACCTCACCGATTTTGTATGTTTTTCCTGTGTAGAACAGTATTCTTTCTGTAGTTGTTGTTTTTCCAGCATCAATGTGAGCAACGATACCTATATTTCTTAATTTTTCTATTGGCACTTGCCTTGCCATTTTCTTTTTTCCTCCGAATTCTTTTAATTCAAAATAACGTTTTGATTTAGACAGACAAAATTTTTATTACCATCTGTAGTGGGCAAATGCTTTGTTTGCCTCTGCCATTCTGTGGGTATCTTCTTTCTTCTTATAAGCTCCGCCTCTTTCATTGTACGCATCGTAGAGTTCGTTGGCTAGTTTTTCTACCATTGTGTAGTTTCCTTTTCCACTTCTGTCTCTAGCAGCTTCAACAAGCCATCTTAAAGCGAGAGATTCCTGTCTTCTTGGAGAAACTTCCATCGGAACCTGGTAAGTTGAACCACCAACTCTTCTTGGTCTAACTTCCATAACAGGTTTTAGGTTATCTATTGCCTTGTGTAGAGCTGCTAAAGGCTCTTCTCCTGTTTTTTCAGCTAAGATTTGCATTGCGGTGTAAACGACTTTTTCGGCTTTTGATTTTTTACCATCTAGCATAACTTTGTTTATTAATTTGTGTACGAGAACATCGTTATATACTGGATCAGGTAGTATCTCTCTAGGTTTAACAGGTCCTTTTCTTGGCATATTCCTTACCTCTTTTTATTAGTTTTTAGGTCTTTTTGTTCCATATTTAGAACGTGATTGTCTTCTGTTTTGAACTCCTGCAGCGTCAAGAGCTCCTCTTATGATTTTGTATCTAACACCTGGTAGGTCCTTAACCCTTCCACCTCTAACGAGAACAATTGAGTGTTCCTGTAGGTTGTGTCCTTCTCCGGGAATGTAGCAAGTAACTTCGTATCCGTTGGATAGTCTTACCCTTGCAACTTTTCTTAATGCAGAGTTAGGCTTCTTAGGGGTTGTAGTATACACCCTTACACAAAC
>JALUFA010000250.1 GCA_027052485.1 Hydrogenothermaceae bacterium | reverse complement strand
GGGAAGCCAAATGTTGGAAAATCCACACTTTTAAACAATATTCTTGGGACAAAGCTTTCAATAACAAGTCCAAAACCCCAAACCACAAGAATGAGGATTTTAGGAGTTAAACACGACAAAGACGCCCAGATTATCTTTCTTGATACCCCGGGAGTACAAAAGGGCAAAGATGTTTTAACAAAAACAGTGGTGGAAAGTGCCGTTTCATCTATGGAAGAAGCAGACGTTATTGCTATGGTTATAGATGCAACAAAAGGTTGGACGAAGGAAGACCAGCAAATTTTAGAAAATTATGTGAAAAAACACAACAAACCTACTATTCTTATAATAAACAAAGTTGATAAAGTTCAAAAAGATTTACTGCTACCTCTTATTGATGAAGTTTCAAAAAAACACGACTTTAAAGAAATAATCCCTACTTCCGCCACAAAAGGAACAAATTTAGATAGACTTATTGAAACGTTGAAAAATTACCTTCCAGAGTCTCCTCCTCTGTTCCCAGAAGACCAGATAACAGACCTTCCTTTAAAGTTTTACATCGCTGAAATAATAAGGGAAAAGGCCTTCCATGTACTAAAGGATGAACTGCCCTACTCTATAGCTGTAGAAGTTGAGAGCATAAGAGAAGGGGACAAAAATAAAAACCTTCTGTTTATAGATGCTGTAATCTACGTTGAAAAAGATAACCACAAAAAAATAGTCATAGGGAAAAAAGGTCAAACTATCAAAAAGATAGGGCAGCTTGCAAGGGAAGAACTAGAAGCCCTACTAGGTAAAAAAGTTCATCTAAACCTATGGGTAAAAGTAAAAGAGAAGTGGAAGGATGATATCAGATTACTAAAGATGCTTGGATATCAGTACATAAGCTAATATGACGCCAAGTTTAAAAGTTTTAAAGGAAACAGTAAGAAAGCTTATAAATAAGAGAAGTTTTGCAGCATTAGAAAGACTGATACAAAGGACACCAAAAGGTGATATTGTTGCCATATTTAGGTATTTGTCTCCCAGTGAACGGGTAAAGATATTCAAGATTTTAATGGAACAAAACATACAAAAGGCATCAGACATCTTTTATGACCTTGACGATGATTTAAAAATAGAAATAATACGTTCACTTCCAGAAAAAGACGCCGTGCGAATTCTCCTTACCCTGTCCTCTGGTGAGATAGCAAAAATAATAGACAAAATCCCTGAAAACATCAGAAATCAGGTTTTAGGTAAACTGGAAGAAGAAGAAAGGAAAGAGGTTGAAAAGTATATCTCCTACGGCGATAACAGTATCGTTCACCTGATAAGCGATGAGTATATAAGCGTTGAAGAAGATAAGACAGTAGAAGATGCACTAAACCTTATAAGAACGACTCCTGAAGATGAAGACATAGAGATTATCTACATATATGTGGTAGACAAGGATAACAAATTAAGGGGAGTTGTTTCTCTTAGAGAGCTCTTGGTTGCACCTCCAAACGCGCAGCTTAAGGATATTATGACAAGGGACGTTATTTTTGTTAAGGCCGACACTCCAAGGGAAGAGGTAATAGAGCTATTTAAGCACCATGACCTATACCTTTTACCTGTTGTAGACGATGAAAAACATATCGTTGGAGTTATTTACATTGACGACATTATAGATGCAATCTCTGAGAAAACCACAGAAGAAGTTTTCAAACTAGCAGGTTCAAAGGAAGATGAGCTTTTTTACACACAAGAACCATTAAAGATTGTAAAGCTGAGAATTCCATGGATTTTAGCATCGGTTTTTGGCGAGCTTCTTACGGCATTTATCATAAGTACCTTTGATATGACCTTAAAAAAAGCTCTATCTATCGTTTTTTTCCTGCCTCTAGTTGCTGCTGTTAATGGAAACATAAGCTCTCAATCAGCAATAATCACAATACAGGCAATT
>JALUFA010000249.1 GCA_027052485.1 Hydrogenothermaceae bacterium | reverse complement strand
GTATAGAAGGTAAGATAATGTCAATAAATTTTTTCTTTTTTTCTTTTATGGGAAGTCCTTTTAAAGAGATAACTTTTGTGTAAACAATTGGCATGACAGATTTACAGTTGATAGGAACAATATCCTGTATCCTGTAAATGGGTTTTCTTAAGATGATAACTTTTCTTTCTGTGAACTTTTCCTTAGGAAGGGATGGAATTTTTAGTATCTGTTTTTTAAAAATTGGAAAAACGATAGGAGCAATGAGTATGTATCCACCAGCGATTATAACTATAAGAATAACCGCAACATCTTTGAGGTCTAGCCTTTTTAAAAAGTATAAACCTTTCGTAAACATTCATATATTGTAATATATCTTTATAAGATTTTATAACTAGGTGAGTTCATGTTTAGAGGAAAGGTTAAGCATATCCATTTTGTTGGCATCGGTGGTTCTGGTATGAACGGTATAGCCCAAGTTCTTTTAAATCTAGGATTTACAGTATCGGGGTCTGATATAAGAGAAAGCCAGTCTGTCTTAAAACTTCGGGAAATGGGAGCAAAGATTTTTATAGGGCATAGTGAAGAAAACATAAAAGGGGCAGATGTTGTTGTTTACTCCTCTGCTGTAAGCCCAGACAATCCTGAGGTTAAAAAGGCTAGAGAGCTAGGTATCCCAACTATCCCAAGGGGGGAGATGCTCGCAGAGTTAATGCGTTTTAAGTACGGAATAGCAATATCTGGAAGCCATGGAAAAACAACCACAACATCAATGGTAGGTTCTATTTTAGGAAAAACTGGGTATGACCCAACAGTTGTAATAGGTGGAAAACTTGAGGCTTACGGAAGCAATGCTAAGCTTGGTAGAGGTGATTTTTTAGTTGCAGAGGCTGATGAGAGTGATGGGTCTTTTTTAAAACTTTCTCCGACAATCGTAGCTATCAATAATATTGATTTAGAGCACCTTGGTTTTTATAAAGATTTGGATGATATAAAGTTCGCATTTGTTAATTTTGCAAACAAGGTACCTTTTTATGGAGTCGTGGTTTTAAACATAGATGATAAAAATACTGCTGATATACTTCCTAAGATTGAAAAAAAAGTAATTAAGTATGGGATAGAAAATCCAAAAGCCGATATATACGCCCACTCGTTAGAGCTAGTTGATGGGCGATACAAATTTAAGGTTAATAACTTTGGAGAAATTCACCTTTCTTTACCTGGAAAGCACAACGTTTACAATGCTCTTTCCGCCATAGCTATATCCCAAGAGTTAAACATTCCCTTCTGTGTAATAAAAGAGACGTTAGAAAACTTTAAAAACGCAAGTAGACGTTTTGAGATAAAAAGAACTGAACCTTTTTTTGTTATAGATGATTACGCACATCATCCAAATGAAATACGGGCAACGCTGGCAGCAGCTAGAGAGATGTTTAAAGATAAACGTATAATTGCCGTTTTTCAGCCACACAGATACTCGAGGGTTGCACCTTTGATGGATGAATTTGCCTCAAGTTTTGAAAACGCTGATGTTGTTGTTATTACAGATATATATCCAGCTGGAGAAAAACCTGTAGAGGGTGTTTCTGGAAAAGTGTTGGCAGACAAAATAAAACAGAAAGGTAAAAAAGTTTACTTTGCTAAGTATCTATCTGATGTTGAGAGCATTGTGAAAGATTTGGTAAATGAAGGAGACGTTGTCTTATTTTTAGGAGCAGGTAATATTACACAGGTTGCCGAGAAGCTGTCTAAGTAGGGCAGCTCTCTCCAGTTGAGTAAATAAGCTCATCTACAAACTCAATTAGCCATTTTTCAAAATTTTCTTTATCTGGAGATTTAGTTTCTATCCATTCTTCATCATAAAAAATTTTAGAGTCTAGGTGTCTTTCTATTTCTTCATCTCCAAAGTTTACATAGATAGTTTCATCAACTACAACGAGTTTTGCATTATCTTTTAATGCGTTGTTTATTATCTCTTCTTCTTTACTGTCTATCTCTTCATAAGTAAGGATAAAGTATTCATGTTTTACCGTTTCTTTTCCGTTTTCTTCCTTTAGAGTGTAAACGTCTATGAGCTTTTCAACTACAGGTTTTGTGAATTTTAGGTTTCCAATAACTAGTTTTTTCATTTCGACTCCCCTCTTTTTGAACTGTTTAGAATAAAGATAGGCAGGATTATTTTAAAGAAAAGGGGCAAAAGCCCCATAAGTTTACTGTTGTTCTACTTCACATTGAACGTTGTATAGGATATCGTCTGTTGGGTGTCTGTATAGTGGCATATCTAAACGTTTTTCGTCTAGGTAGTGTCCTATAAATCCTATTGTTCTTCCAAGTACGAAGAATGCGTTAAACGCTCCAGCATTGATGAGTTCATCAATCTCTTCGTCTGAGTATCCGAGGGCTCTAAACATATCTACAAGTAGTACTCCAATTGTTCCGTCAACGTTTAGGATTAGATTTTCTTTCTTGGAAGTTGTAACCTTTTCAACTTCAAGTGCATAGTCTAGGAGCTCTGTGCTTGGGAAGTGTTCCTTTGCGTAATTTTTAAGCAGTTCCACCCTTTTATCTGGGTTTTTAGTTGATTTAATTCTATGTCCTATACCAGGTATAGGAATTTTTTCAACGTTTTTCATATATGCTACAAACTCGTCAGGAGACATTCCTTTTTCTTTAGCCATTTTGAAGTACTTGGCTGCTCCGTCAATAGCTCCACCAAATCTAGGCCCAATTGTGAGAATACCTGTAACTATAGAAGACATAAGGTCTTTTCCTGCTCTTGCTGTAACTTTAGTGTTGTGGGCTCCTGATACTGCAGGTCCGTGGTCTGCTACAACCTTTAAAACCATATCAATAAAGTTTGACGCCCATTCTGGGAATTTTTTCTTGAACCATAAAAGCCCAATAACATCAGCTATTGAATATCCTTTTTCAACAACCTCTGATATAGGTACTCCACAGTAAGTAGCTTCTTCACCTCTATCATCAGAGATAGTACAGATAAAGTTGGTAGGTCTTCTGACTTTTCCAGCTTTTACAGCTTTTGCATAATCTTCTGGGATTGGTGGAACTTCTGGTTCTTTAATGTCTGGAATCTCTCCTCTTGCGTGGAGTTCTTCGTAAACTCCTCTTATCAGCTCTGGAAGCTCGTTGAAGGATTTTGGAACGTAAGCTCCAGCTTCTCTTAGCGCTTGGTTTTTGGCGTCTGCTGTTTCTCTTTCTGCTCCAGCTTTTGCTCCCGCGTGTCCGAACTGTACCTCTCCACCGAAGTGTTTAGATATAGTACCGATACACCAAGCAATAACAGGTTTTGTTATTTTACCTTCTTTGATAGCCTCTGCTACTCTGTACTCAAGTTCACCGCCAACTTCACCAAGCATTACCATCATTTTTACTTGAGGGTTCTTTTCGTATCTTAGCATGTGGTCTAAAAAGTCAGTTCCTGGGTATCTATCACCACCGATAGCTATACCTTCAGCAATTCCGTTTGCATTTCTCGCTATTACGTTAGAAAGTTCGTTAAACAGTCCTCCAGACCTTGTTACTAGGCCTACAGAGCCAGGTCTGTGTAATTTTGAGTTGATGATATTTTCTATTGTTCCACCTGTGTTTGCTATTCTAAATGCTCCTGGAGCGATACCACCAACTGTAGCAGGTCCAATGAGCCACTTTCCGAGCTCTTTAGCTCTAATTCTCATATTTCTTGCAAATCTCTCTGGTATACCCTCTGCAGTGATTGCAATTGTTCTGATTGTAGGAATATCAAGAGCTTCCATTGTTACGTCATAGGCTGTTCTGAAAGATGCAAAGTTTAATAGAACATCAGCTTCTGGAAAGTCTTTCGCTGCTTCAGGTGTAGATTTATAGATAGGTATCATTATCTCTTTTGTTCCATAGAAGAACTTATCAAACTTTCTTCCGCTTGTTGGTGCAACAATGGCAACAACTGAGGGTTCTCTTCCTACAACATAATCATAGTCAAGCATTCTTTGAATAGCGTTTCTATTTAGGTTCCAAAAAATTGCCTTTGTATCTCTGTCAAATAATAAGTAATCTGGTTTACTCATTTAGTTAACCTCCTTATGCTACTTTGTTTTCATCTATAGCTTTTCTTACTATCTCTGTCATGTGGGTTTCTGGACCGTAAACCTCTATTGGAATTCCAAGCTCTTCTGCAGCTTCTTTAATTCTTTTAAGTCCAACTTCGTAGTTAGGTCCACCACGTCTAACGTAAATTTTTACGCCTGTTTCTTTTAGCTTGTCTGCGTACTCTTTCATCGCATCAATGATACCGTCAAACGTTTTTGCAACGTCAGTAAAGTTTGCTATAGCACCACCTATTATTAGGATTTTGTCTCCCTCTGGATGTCTTTCTCTTGTCATAAGGTCAAAAACTGTTTTTACATACTCTCTGGTTTCTGTTCTTGATGGGTTTCCAGAATACTCTCCGTAGTTGGCTAGCTCTTTAACAGCTCCAAGGTCTGCTACTGTATCGGCGTAAACTACAGATGCACCACCACCTGCTACTAGAGTCCAAATTCTGCCTTTAGGGTTAAGAATAGTTAGTTTTAAAGATGCCCCTGATTTTTCATCCATCTCCTTGATGTATTTTTCTTCAGGAGATAAATCCCTTCCAAATCCTGCAGGAAATTCTACGTTGCCCCATTTTTTACCAACAGCAAACTGTGCTGTGTCATCAAGTCTTCCAACAAAGTCTAATGGATAAACTTTATTTCCAACCATAACAAGTGGGTTAATTTCAAGGTATGCAAAGTGAAGGTCTCTAAAGAGTTTGTAAAGTCTGTAAACAAACTCGGCGTACTTTTCTTTATCCTTGATATCGGCTGGTACGTTTTCTTCAATTATCTTTTTGATTTCTTCGTCAGAGGCAGTGATAGGAATCTTAACTTCAACAACCTTATCCCAGTTTTCTTCAACCTCTATACCACCATGGGCTGACATGTAGATGATATCTTCATCTTCTCCTGTTGTGATTGCCACATAATACTCATCTGATTGGTCGTGTGGGACAAAAGGTTCTACTAGGAAGTGAGTTAAGTGTCCCTTTACTCCGTTGATTTCAACTTCTTCTGCCATTTTTTGTTTTATCCACTCTTTAGCATCTTCCCATGTAACATCCCCTGGTTTTTCTTTCTTGAAAAAGATTAATCCCAGCTTTCCTCTTTTTCCAAAAAGCATGTCAGGTTTTGCAACAAGCGGAGTTTCCTTTACCCATGGATGTTCTTCTGGAACTTTGTCTAGGTCTGTTTCTGGGGTGATTAACACAGATTTAAAATCGTAAACAAAATCATCCCCAAAGTAATCTTTCCAGTTTTGAGCTAAAATCCTCTTTCCATCGTACTCTCTGATGCCCCTTTGAGCCATTTATAACCTCCTGATTAGTTATTTAAAACAAAAAAAGGGAGCACCTTTACCAGATGCCCCCTTAGGTTCCTATTCAATTTACCTAAATCTAATCTATTATATAGAATCAATGATTTTATTGAAAGTTTCTGAAGGTCTCATTGCTTTTGTAGCTTTTTCATCATCTGGATGGTACCATCCACCTACATCGGTTGGTTTTCCTTCTGCAGCTTTTATCTCTTCTAGGATTTTTTCTTCATTTGCCTTTAGCTCGGCGTAAACTTTTTCAAATAACTCTTTTAACTCTTTATCCTCTTCCTGTTCTGCTAAAGCTTCAGCCCAGTATAAAGCAAGGTAGAAATGTGAACCTCTAGTATCCAACTCTCCAACTTTTCTCTTTGGAGTTTTGTCATTTTCAAGGTACTTTCCAACTGCTTTGTCTAAAGTTTCAGCAAGCACTAGTAGTCTTGGGTTTTCTTCTTGAGATAGAGCTTTTACCTGTTTATATGCGTGTCTTAACGCTTCAACAAATGCTAAAAACTCTCCGAGAGAGTCCCATCTTAGGTGTCCTTCTTTTATGAACTGTTCTACGTGTTTTGGAGCTGAACCACCTGCACCTGTTTCAAACAGCCCACCGCCGGCTATAAGTGGAACAATAGATAAAGACCTAGCAGATGTTCCAACCTCAATAATTGGGAATAAGTCTGTAAGGTAGTCTCTTAGTACGTTTCCTGTAACTGAGATTGTATCCTCACCGTTTCTAAATCTTGCAAGAGTAAATTTCATAGCATCTTCAGGAGATTTGATATAGTAGTCAACTCCCTCAAGGTCATACTTAGGAAGTTCTTCTTTTACAATTTCAATTAGATTTTTGTCGTGGGCTCTGTACTCATCTAGCCAGAAAACAATAGGAAGCCCTGATTCTTTAGCTCTGTTTACAGCAAGCTTAATCCAATCTCTAATAGCAAGGTCTTTGGTAATGCAGCTTCTCCAGATATCTCCTTCATTTACACAGTGCTCTATTAAAACGTTTCCTTCTTCATCAACAACTTTCATCTTTCCATCTGCAGGTGGGAAGAACGTCTTGTCATGAGAACCATACTCCTCAGCTTTCATAGCCATGAGACCAACGTTTTGAACTGTTCCAATCTTTGTTGGGTCAAACTGTCCTTTGGCTTTTATATCTTCAACGATTTCTTTATACATTCTTGCATAAGACCTGTCTGGGATAGAAAGAACAACATCATCAACTTCTCCAGAAGGCCCCCACCCTTTAAGACCATTTTTAATCACAGCTGGAACTGATGCATCAATGATAACGTCGTTTGGCATGTGAAGGTTTGTTATACCTTTGTCTGAATCAACCATGTACATCCTTGGTTGTTCTTTGTAGATTTCTTCAATAGTTTTCTTAATAGCTTCTCTTTCTTCTTCAGGAAGAGTTTCCAATTTTTTCTCAAGCTCAGCCATACCAGACTCAGGCTTCCATCCGAGTTTTTCTAGTGTTTCTCTATGTTTTTCAAACAGCTTTTTATAGTAAACTCTAATTGCATCTCCGAAGATAACAGGATCAGAAACTCTCATCATTGTGGCTTTTACGTGAAGCGAAAATAGAATATCTTCATCTTTTGCATTCTGTATAACTTCCTCAAAGTACTTTCTTAGTTCGTGTCTATCCATATAAGTTCCATCAACAACATCCCCTTTACCAACTTCTACTTCTTTTAAAACTGTTTGGTTCCCTTCTTTATCTTCAAAGATATATTTAATTTTTGTATCTTTATCAATGATTACAGATTTTTAATTTT
>JALUFA010000248.1 GCA_027052485.1 Hydrogenothermaceae bacterium | reverse complement strand
CTTTGATGTAGCAAAAGGATATAAAGACATCTTTAAAAACAGCTCATTTATTTGTTTAATTATTTTTTTCTTTTGTTCTTCTTTTTGCTTATCTTTATCAATCTTTTTCTTATTTTCTTTTGCCATAAAGAATAAATAAAAGCAAAACAATTTAAATTAAAGCGTTCATAAATCTTAATAAGGTGATTTAGTATGGAAAATGAGATTGCTGAACAGATTCATAATGACATGTCCTCAGAGGATGAAGAGTTATTAAAGTTTATTGAAGAAAGCAAGCCAAACATTGTAGTTGTTGGAACAGGAGGAGGAGGAACAAATACATTGAATAGATTATTTGAGTTAGGAGTAGATGGAGTTAAACTTGTTGCAGCAAACACAGATGCAAGACATCTTTTAAGGATAAAAGCTAACAAAAAAATATTATTAGGGAAACAACTAACAAAAGGAAGGGGTGCAGGAAGCAACCCAGAGATAGGTGAAAAGGCAGCAAAAGAAAGCGAACAAGAGATAAAGCAAGCATTAGAAGGAGCAAATCTTGTATTTGTTACCTGTGGTTTAGGAGGAGGAACAGGAACAGGCAGTGCTCCAATAATAGCAAAGATAGCAAAAGAACAAGGAGCAATAGTTGTTTCTGTTGTTACATTACCATTTAGTGCAGAAGGAAAGATAAGAATGGAGAATGCAATAAATGGACTTAAAAAACTAAGGGCAAGCTCAGACACTACCTTAGTTATAAGAAATGACAAGCTATTAACCATAGCTCCGGATCTACCTCTTAATACTGCATTCAAGGTTTCAGATGAGGTTTTAGCAGGTTCAGTAAAAGGAATAACAGAGCTCATAACAAAAGCAGGCCTTGTTAATGTTGATTTTGCTGACTTAAGTACTGTGCTTAAAGATGCTGGATATGCAGTAATAGGACTTGGAGAAGCAAGTATAAATGCTAAGCCAGAAGAAAGAGCAACAGTTGCAATAGAAACAGCATTAAACTCACCATTGCTTGATGTAGATATAAGCACTGCTAGCAGAGCATTGATAAATGTAATAGGTGGAGATGACATGAGCTTAAAGGAAGCAGAATATGTTGTTTCAGAGGTGGCAAGTAGAATAAGGCCAGATTCCCATATAATATGGGGTGCTAGAGTAGAAGAAGACAATAAAAAGAGCTCATTAAGAGTACTTGTTGTTCTTGCAGGCGTAAAGATGCCAGATTATAAACAGGAAACTATTAAAAGCATAGAAGAGATAGATATTGACGTGGTAGGATGAATATTAGGGCAATCAAAAAATACATAAGAGGAATAAGAAGAATATTGGTTATTGCTAAAAAACCAAGTGAAGCAGAGTTAAGAAGGGTCATAAAGGTTGCAGGAGCAGGAATGCTTATAATAGGAGTTACAGGAGTAGTAATAGCATTTTTATTAAGCTTACCAACAAGCATTATATAGGTGAAAAATATGATATTTCCAATAAGAGTAACATATGGTCAAGAAAAGATAGTTACTGCAATGCTAGAAGGAAGAGTAAAGAGCAGCGATGTTAATGTAAAGGCAATCCTTTATTTAGAAAATATAAAGGGCTATGTATTTATAGAGGCAGAAAGCGATAATGATGTTGTAAAGATCATACAAAAAATAAGACATATTAAAGGGTTTATAAACAAACCAATCCCTATTCAAGAACTAGAACCAATGATAAAGAAAGAGGTTGATGAAGCAAAGGAATACGATGTTGGTGATATAGTTGAGATAAAGAGCGGAGGAATGAAGGGAGAAAGAGCAAAGATAATAAAGATAGATAAGGATAAGGGACAGATAGTTGTTGAACCAATAGAGGTTGCAGTCCCAATACCAATAAAACTAAAAATAAAGAATGTAAAGCTCATAGAAAAAAAGGAGTAGGATGGAACTTAAC
>JALUFA010000247.1 GCA_027052485.1 Hydrogenothermaceae bacterium | reverse complement strand
AAACGATACTAACCAAGCGGAAACTTTATATAGACCCCCTTACCAAAGCCTATAACAGAAACTATATAAAAGACCTAGAGCATCATGTTAACCTTAACGATTATTTTGTAGTTATGGCCGATATTGATTTCTTTAAACAGATTAACGACTCATACGGACACAAAACAGGAGACCAGGTATTAAAAGAGTTTGCAGAAATATTAAGAAGAAATTTACGCTCCGAGGACAAAGTTATCCGATATGGAGGAGAAGAGTTTTTAATACTACTAAAAAGAGATAGGAATCTAAAAGATAAAACTCCAATAATCAACGTTCTTGAAAGATTATTAAATAAAATAAGAGAACATAAGTTTGTTGGAAACTTAAATATAACTGCATCCTTTGGAATAAATCTTGACACGGATAAAGCAAGAAACTTATCGGAAGCAATAAAAAAAGCGGATGAAGCTTTATATAAGGCAAAACAAACAGGAAGAAACAAGATTGAAATATACACAGAACAGTCTCATAGCTCAGAAATAACATTATCAGAGTTAAGTGATTTAATTGAAAACAGACAAATCACCTTTGTTTATCAGCCTATAGTCAAGCTGAAGGATAAAAAAGTTGAGTACTACGAATCTCTATTAAGATTTAAATATAAAGGTAAGTTGCTACCTCCTTTCAAATATCTTGAGATGCTAAAAGGTTCATTTTTATACTCAAAACTGTCAAAAATAGTAGTGGAAGAAAACATAAAAATACTTTCTATGCATCCAAACCTTAAGATTAGTATAAATCTCTCACCCCAAGACCTACTTAACGACTCGCTTATATATATGTTACAAACTGCTCCATCTGATATTATCTCAAGAATAAAAATAGAAATTATAGAAACTGAAGACGTAAAAGATTTAGATAAACTAAAGGAAAATGTGGAAAAACTAAAAGAACACGGCTATACAATTGTCCTTGATGACTTTGGCAGAGGTTATATAAACTTTTATTACCTAACTGAGCTTGGAGCGGCGATAGTAAAGGTTGATGGAAGTGTTATTAAGCAAATCACTAAAAACAAACTTTACTATACTCTTACAAAGTACATTAAAGCTTTTGCAAACGAGCTAGGGATGAAAGTAGTTGCAGAGTTTGTAGAAGATGAAAACATATATAAAACCTTACTTGAGCTAGGAATTGAGTACGGACAGGGGTACTACTTTAGCCCACCTAAACCGTTAGAAGATATACTAAAAGAGATAGGAGAGGACAATGAGTCTTAAAGAGTTTATTATTCCTGCAATTGATATAAAAGAAGGAAAAGCGGTAAGACTTTTCAAAGGCGACCCAAACGCTGTAAAGGTCTATTCAGAAAATCCTGTTGATATAGCTAAACAGTGGGAAGAAAAGGGTGCAAAACACCTACACATTGTAGATTTGGACGGTGCTTTTGAGGGAAAACCGAAGAACTATAAGATTGTAGAACAGATAGTAAAGAGCGTAAGTATCCCTGTTGAGTTTGGAGGAGGACTTAGAAGCTACGATGCTGTAAAGGCTATGGTTGAAACAGGAGTTGAAAGGGTAATCATTGGAAGCCTTGCATATGAGGACAGAGATACCTTTGAAAAAATCGTCGTAGACTTTCCTAAAAAAGTTGTCCTAGGAATAGATGCAAAAGATGGAAAGCTGGCAATTAGAGGTTGGCTGGAAAAGGCTGATATCACCCCTCTAGAGTTTGCTAAGATGTACGAAGAATATCCAATATGGGGCTATCTATACACAGATGTAAACAGAGATGGAACACTAATAGGACCAAATATAGAGGGAACAAAGGAGCTTGCTAAAAATCTAGAAAAACCTGTGCTTGCATCAGGCGGAGTAAGCAGTTTAGAAGATGTAAAACGTCTATATGAACTAAGAGACTTAGGCGTTTACGGCGTTGTTGTGGGTAAAGCCTTATACGAAGGAAAAATAAAGTTAGAGGAAGTTTAAAATGCAGATGATAAATACAGAAAACGCACCGCAGGCGATTGGACCTTATTCTCAGGCTGTAAAGTATGAAAACTTTTTATTTGTTTCAGGCCAGATAGCGATAGACCCAAAAACTGGCAAAATGGTAGAACCGGATATTGAAAAGCAGACAAGACAAGTGATGGAAAACATAAAAGCAATACTGGAAGAGGCAGAGCTAAACTTTAACCACGTTGTAAAAACCACAATATACCTGAAAAACATAAACGATTTTGAAAAGGTTAATAAAGTATACGGAGAGTACTTTACAGAGCACAAACCTGCCAGAGCTACCGTTGAAGTGTCAAACCTCCCTAAAGGAGCTTTAATAGAGATAGAGGTAATAGCAGGTATATAGCTTGAGACATGTAAAGATTGAAAATCTCAACGTTGTATACACGGAAAAAGGAGAGGATGTAGAAACGATAAAAAAACGATTTAATATAAACCCTATCTTTCCTATTCAAAAACACACAAACAATGTGTGTATACTTGAAGAATACAACAATGACATCTGCGATGGACTTATAACATTCCAAAAAAACAAAGCCATTGGGGTGAAAACTGCCGACTGTATACCTTTAGTCCTGACAGATTTTAAAAAGGTTGCTGTTATCCACGCAGGATGGAGGGGGTTAGTATCAGGTATTGTTGGAAATGCATTAAAGCAGTTTGCAAACGTTAAGATTGCCTTTGTTGCTCCCTTTATAAAAGAGTGCTGCTACGGGGTACAGGAAGATTTCTTTAACCATATCCCTGAAGAATTCAAACAGTACAGGATGGAAGATGATTATAAGCTTTACTTTTCATTGGAAAAAGCTTTAATAGATATCCTCAAACCCCACGTACAGGAGATTTTCCAAACCTCTAGGTGTACCAAATGTGATGGAAATCTATACTCCTACAGAAACGGTGATAAAATAGAAAGAATGCTTACAGTAGCATGGCTGGAGTAAAAAAATGGGAATAAAGGATTTTTTAGATAAACTGAACGTGAAGAAAAAGCTAAACATAGAGAAAGGAGAGTGGATAAAGTGTGATAAGTGTAAAACTCTCCTATACAGCGAAGACCTAAAGAAGAATATGAAAATCTGCCCCAACTGCGGCCACACATTTAGAATGTCTGCAAAAGAGCGGGTAGATTTGCTACTGGATAACGTAAAAACCTATGACCTATTTCCAGACATCAAACCTGTAGACCCTATAAACTTTAAGGACACAAAAAAGTATAAGGATAGACTTAAAGCAGCCCAAGCAAAAACAGGACTCAAAGATGCAATAATCGTGGCAAATGGATTTATAAAAGATAGGGAAGTTGTGATTGCATCTATGGACTTTAGCTTTATGGGCGGAAGTATGGGAAGTGTTGTTGGTGCAAAGTTTGTGCGAGGTGTAGAGTACGCCATAGAAAAGAAAATTCCATTTATATCTGTTGCCTCTTCCGGTGGTGCAAGAATGCAAGAGGGTATACTATCTCTAATGCAGATGGCAAAAACCTCTATCGCTATAAACAGACTTAACAAAGCAGGAGGTCTTTACATCTCAATTCTAACAGACCCAACAATGGGAGGGGTTTCCGCAAGTTTTGCGTTTTTAGGAGACGTTATCATTGCTGAGCCTGAAAGTTTAATTGGATTTGCAGGACCTAGAGTTATAGAACAAACAATAAGGCAAAAACTCCCAGAAGGTTTCCAAAGGGCTGAGTTCCTCCTTGAAAAAGGGCAGATAGATATGGTTGTCCCAAGACCTGAGCTAAAGGACAAAGTTTACAACCTTGTAAGGCTTCTCCATGGATAAAAGATTTCCCATTATTGGTATTGTCGGAGCCCATAATAGCGGAAAGACTACATTCATAGAAAAGGTTATAAAAATCCTTAAAAAAAGAGGCTATAAAGTCATAGCTGTAAAGCACGACCCAAAGGGAAAGGCAAAGATAGATACAGAAGGTAAAGACTCTTACAGGTTTCAGCAGGCTGGAGCAGACGAAGTGATATTAGTATCTCCAAAGAAAATAACCACATTTACAAAAACAGATGAAGAGATGTCCCCTTTAGAGATAGTTAAAAAGTTTTCCCACTTATCCCCTGATATTGTCATCCTTGAAGGTTTTAAATGGTACAAAGGTTTTGACAAGTTTGAAGTTATTAGAAAAGAAGAAAACCGATACCTACTACTAAAGGATAACCCAGAGCTAAAAGGAGTTATCACAGATTACTATCCTTATTCACCATCCTTTGATATCAACAATCCTAAAGAGTTTGTTGAGTTTCTAATAAAAAGATATACCTCTACTTCTCCTCAGGAATAAACTTGGCGTCATAGTAAATATAGTCAGCGTATATAGGAATTTCAAAGTAGCTCTTTCCTCGTTTTTTCTCCTCTTTTTCCAGTATGCCGTTTAGATTTGCATCTACATATCCGTATCCAAATCTGTAAGGGCGTGTAGCTTTTTCATACGTACCTTTAGCCGTTGTGAGCTTTTCAACTTTTAAAAACTGAGCTACTAGTTTCCCACAGCTGTAAACCTTAACTACTCCATTATCAAAGCCAAAGGTCGTTTCAATTGTCCTTCCTATAAGGTTTATTCTCTCAGGCGCAAAGAGAAGACGGTAAACAAAAAACAGCCCTATCAAAACGACTAATAGCCCGAATGTTATCAATAAAATCTTTTTCAAACTTTAACTCCAAACTTTTCTTCTAGTTTATCTTTAATCTTTTCTTTAAAGGATTCAAGGAATTTTTGGGAGAACACAACGATGTAAACTTTCGTTCTTTTTTCATCCACTTTCTCAAGCTTTACCCAAACCCTTCTGTGAACCGTGTAAAATGCAACCATTACCCCTATCACCACAATAGCCGTTCCTAACCAGATTAGGTAAACTCCCGGCATCTTTGTTATCTGAAGTCCTGAAAAGTAGCGAGGTTCAAACTCTTCTATCATTATGAGGTACGGATAACCGTACTTGCTCCATGCAAACTGATTAAATGCAGGAATTGCCACATCTGGATTTGCAAGAATAGGAATGTTAAACGTCTTTCCTTTATATTTAGCCTGAGCGACTATTACTGGGTCATACACATTTTGGTTTATCAGCATTGGATTTTTGTAGTTAAGGGTTTGGCTTACAACTTTTAGCTTTTGATAGTCGAAGGTTATCTCTTTCTGACCGTAAACGTAGCTGGTTCTTTCTGCCTGAGAAAAAAGCATTACAGATTTAGCCTCAAGCTGTTTCATCTTTGCCTGTAATTTTTTCTTCTCCTCAGGGGTTTTTGCTAAGCTCAATTGGTGCTGGGTTTTGGCTACCTCTTTCATAAGCTCAAGCATCTTTGGATACTCTACGACAATAAGTTTTGCCCGTTTAATGTCCCCAGTTTTTCCGTAGGTTGCCTGAAATATCCTGTACTCTTCAAAATCAGTTGGATGGTTCACCTGAACTACGGCAGTTTTTGCCAGCTTTCCATCTTTCCATATTTCTATCTTACTGTTAAAAGACTTTATAGCTCCCTTAAACTTATTACTGTTGTAGTAGTCCAGCCAGAACTTATCCACTTTTATGAAGAATGGAAGTTTTTCTACCTGATTTCCCGGCTGTAAAGAACCTTCTCTAAACTTGAAGAAAAAGTCTCTGGCTTCTCCTTCTGGAATTTCTATCTGCCCCCTTATACCAAACTGGGCTCCCATAAACGCCCCAACGAGAAAAACTATAATTCCAACGTGGGTTATAAACATTCCCCATCTGGAAAATCTACCTTTTTCTGCAAATAGGTAAATCTCTCTATCATTTTCTTCTACTTTCTCAACCCTTTTAAAACCTATCTCATGTAAAAACTCTACTATCTTTTGAAAACTCTCTTTTAATGAAAATGGTAGCTCAAACTCTATCTTGTTTCTTGATTTTAAGTCCTTTTCATTAAGTTTTTTCCTTACTTTTCCGTAAGCTTGCATATATATACGGGGAAACCTGTCAATGGTTGCAACAATAACAGCAATAGCAACGAGGAATATTAAAAGCTGGTAGTACCACGAGTGGAAAATGTTATTCAACCACGTTTTCCAGATGATTTTAGCCCAGAACTCTCCAAAACTCTTTACGTACTCTGTGTAGGTTGCTCCCTGTTTTATATAAGTTGAACCAAGCACAGTTAGTATTGCAAGAATTATCAGATATATAACTCCGGCTTTTACACCTGTTAATGTTTTTAGTATCTTTTTGAATATTTCCAAACTTAAGCCTCCGAGGTTAAGTGATGTTAAACATCTCTTTGTACTTATCTATAACGGCTCTTCTTATTTTATCGTGAAACTCTCTAGATAGGGGTTGAACTATCTCTACAAGGTTTCCAGATGGGGCTCTTCTTTGAGGGAATACGATAAAAAGGCCTCCATGCTTTGACTCAACAATTTTTATTCCTCTGATTAAAAGAAGATTATCAAGTGTGATGTCTGCTACAGCCCTTACCCTACCCCCGGTACCACTTGTGTCAAAAGGGTAGATTTCAACATTTGTTATTTCCATTAAGCACCAAGAGGTTATAGAAATGATACTAAAAGATTATACTACCGAAGAAGTGAAGAAAATGGGAAAGGTGCGCCCGGAGACAAACCAGACGCAAACGGGAATTTTATTTTTTTAACATGTAGCAGTAATCCCCACGGATTGCCATTGTTGGGAGTATAGTTCCGTCTTTTTTGTTTACGTAAACTTTTCTAACAACGTTTCCAATTTTTTCGTAGCCTTCTAGTAATCCTTCACCGATGTAGTACTTGTCGTTTTCACAAACGATGATTTTTGATACGTAGTGGGAACCTCCAAAGTACTCATTAATCTTTTTTACAGCCTCAGCCTTAGTAATAGCAAAGCTATTTGCAGCTACAGTTAAAGAAAGCCCCACAGCAGTTAAAACTTTTTTCATCGTGATACCTCCTCTTAATACGTTATAACCTCTACTATAAAACAACTACACTTGGGATGGCAATACCATTTCAGATTTTAAAATTTCTATATTAGATTTTATATCTCCCTTAAAAACTGCACTACCCGCTACAAAGATATTAACCCCAGCTTTTGACACCTCGGCAATGTTAGATTTGTTAATGCCTCCATCCATCTCGATTAGAACGTCTGTTCTTCCTGTTTCCTCCATAAGTCTTTTCAGTTTTTCTACCTTCTTTAGGGTTTGAGGTATAAACTTCTGTCCT
>JALUFA010000246.1 GCA_027052485.1 Hydrogenothermaceae bacterium | reverse complement strand
GTGCTAGCTTTCTTCTTTCAGAGATTACAGTGATTTTTACATCTGTTAAAAACTGGTACTCCCTTACTATTCCATCTCCACCTTTGTAAAGGCCATTCCCCCCTGAGTTTTTCCTTATCCTGTACTGGTTTATCATAAACGGATACTCTATCTCTAGAGCTTCTATCGGTGTGTTTAAAGTGTTTGTCATGTGGGACTGGATAGCACTTTCACCATCTCCCTTGGCAGATGCTCCCATACCACCACCAATAGTCTCATAATAGGTAAAAGGATTTCCTGTTTTTGGGTTTATTCCTCCTACCGTTAGGTTATTCATCGTGCCCTGGCTGGCTGCAGGTACGCTATCAGGTAGTACACTTGAAAATGCTCCAAGTATCACATCAACTAGCCTTTGGGATGTTTCAACGTTTCCTGCAGCAACTCCAGCAGGAAACTTGGCATCTACAACAGTACCTTTTTTTGTTTTTACCTTTATAGCTCTTAAAGCTCCTGTATTTATCGGTACATCATCTTCTAAAAGAGAAACAATAACGTAGAATACGGCCGAAAGGGTAATAGCATACACCGCATTTACACTTCCTTTAACCTGTAAATCGCTCTCTGAAAAATCAAAAATCAACTCATCATCTTTTACATCTATTGAAACTTTAATCTTTATGTCCTTTGTCCCAAGCCCATCATCCTCCAGATAGTCTTCAAAGGTGTATGTGCCATCTGGAAGGTTCTTAATAAACTGGCGTACAATCTTTTCTGTGTAATCCAGTAAGTAATTGCTGTAATCCAAAATCTGTTTTTTTTCATACTTAGAAAAAAGCTCTGTTAGCCTTTTTATTCCTAAATTACAGGCGGCTATCTGGGCGTTAAAGTCTCCTTCCCTCTCGTCAGGCGTTCTGACGTTGTTTTTGATGAGGTTTAAAACCTGCCAGTTTATTTTTCCTTTCTCCACAATCTTAACAGGAGGAATAACAAGCCCCTCTTCAAAGATTGAAGAGGATATTGGCATAGACCCAGGAGTTGCTCCTCCTATATCTGCATGATGGGCTCGGTTTGCAACGTAAAACAGGAGTTCTCCTTCATAAAAAAACGGTGCCACCATTGTTATATCTGGTAGGTGGGTACCTCCTTTGAACGGGTCATTTAGGATAGCAATATCCCCTTCTTCCATATTTAAGTTTTCAATAACCGATTTGACAGACATAGGCATGGAACCAAGGTGTACCGGAATGTGTGCCGCCTGAGCTATCATCTCACCGTCTTTAGTGAAAATGGCACATGAAAAGTCTCGCCTCTCTTTTATGTTTGAAGAAAACGCGGTTTTTTGTAAGACAGTTCCCATCTCTTCGGCAATGGATGCAAACCTGTTTTTAAAAACCTCCAGTAAGATAGGATTTACCTTATCCATAAACTATCTCCCCGACTCTTTAAGATATAATTAATTTAACATCTTAAAACAGGAGACAGAATGCATACAGTTCCGATATACAACAATCCAATTTACAAAAACCAAAGGGTAGCAGTTTTTCTTGATGTACAGAACCTTTACTACTCAGCGAGGGACTCTTTTAACAGAAAGGTAGATTTTGAAAAAGTTTTGAAAAAAGTCCTGGCAGACAGAATTCTGGTTAGGGCAATAGCCTACCTTATAAAACTTCAAGGAGTAGACCAAAAAGGCTTTATAAACACTCTTAGGCACATAGGCTATGAAGTAAAGGTAAAAGAGCCAAAAATCTTTACTTCCTTCCCGCTTCACAGACCAGCGACAAAAATGTCCTCGACCGGGAGAAAGTGGCGAAACTGCTTGCCGATTTGAAAAAGGAGTTTGATATTATCATTCTTGACTCTCCTGCCGGTATCGAGAGCGGTTTCGAGCACTCGATCTTTATGGCGGATCGTGCACTGATCGTCTCCACGCCGGATGTTTCTG
>JALUFA010000245.1 GCA_027052485.1 Hydrogenothermaceae bacterium | reverse complement strand
AACACCGATTTTTGACATAGGCTTCCTTTGTAAGGGATAATGATTGTCATTAGATTTTAGCATGGTAGGGTTGTATATGCTTGGAGTAATAGGCGGTAGCGGTCTGTATGAGGTTGATGGTGTTGAGGTTTTAGAAGAAGTTGAGGTAAAAACCCCTTGGGGAGAACCTTCAGACAAGTATATTCTTACGCAGATAGAAGGAAAAAAAGTGGTCTTTCTTCCAAGGCACGGCAGAGGGCATAAATTCCCTCCACATTTGATAAACTTTAGAGCTAACCTATGGGGCTTTAGAAAGCTAGGAGTTAATAAAATCCTATCTGTAAGTGCAGTAGGTGGTATCAATCCACTTTTAAAAGCTGGAGATTTTGTCTTATCAAACCAGTTTTTAGACTTTACAAAGTCCCGTCAATCCACCTTTTATGAAGGTATATACTCAAAGTTTGACGAAGAAGACACAAAAAATGACCTTGTAAACCAGTACCTAAAGGATAAAAGGGTAGTTCATATAGATGTTAGTGAGCCGTTTTGTCCTCAGCTTCAAAAAAGCCTGCAAAACACATTGGGGAAACTCGGGTATAACTACCTGTCAAATGCTACTTATGCCGCTACAGAAGGCCCAAGACTTGAAACAGCAGCAGAGATAAAAGCTTTATCTACTTTAGGAGCAGATATTGTAGGAATGACGCTGGTACCTGAAATCGTGCTAGCCCGTGAGCTTGCCATGCACTTTGTATCTTTAAGTGTAGTTACAAACCTTGCTGCAGGTATATCCAAAGACCGTTTAACATCTGATGAAGTGATAGAGATGATGAAACAGAGGAACGAAGATTTAAAAGAAGTTATCCTAGATTTTGCTAAAAACTTACCGGACACATACTCATGTGAGTGCGAAAAAGTACTTGAGGGAGCAGCTATCTAGATTTTTCTAACGTCTATAAAGCTTCCAGACTCAAATTGCTTTAGTTTCGGCAATAGATTAAACAACTTTTCTGCAGCCTCTTCAGGTGTCATTTTTGGAGAGGCTTTTAGTCTTTTTACAGATGGAAATTTCTCATCATCAACATTTTCCAGTATGTAGTTTAACATTGGCGTTGTGATAAGCCCCGGAGCAAGTGCTATTACGTGGGCTTTCATTTCCCTTGAGTAGAGCTTCAATAGCATATTTAAAGCTGCCTTTGATATAGAGTAGGCACCCCATCCTTTATTACCGTTTACCGCCGCACCAGAGGATATACCTATAATCTGGTTAACATCTATCACAAGGTTTATAATTGCATCCAGAATAACCTTGTTAGACCAGACGTTGACGTCCATAACTTGTTGTATCTCATACAGTTTGGTTTCATGAATCTCTTTGATATCTCCTAGAATTCCTGCATTTAAGATTACATACTCAATATGAGAAACATTTGATAAAAGCTGTTTTGTCTTGTCTTTTACATCCTCAAGGGCTCTTAAATCACATTGGATAAAGTTGATTTTTCCTTCTAAAGATTTTGGAAAATGTCTACTAAGGGCAAAGACTGTGTAGCCTTCTTTTATAAACTTTTCTGCAAGTGCTTTTCCTAGGCCTGAGCCTATGCCTGTGATAAATACATTTTTAGAGGGGGAAGAAAAATCTTCCCCTGATGGTTTAGTGTTGGTGTCCACCTTCTCCATGTGCATGTCCGTGCTCTAGTTCTTCAGGAGTTGCATCTCTTACTTTTTCAACTTCTATATCAAAAACTAGGTCTTTTCCTGCTAGAGGGTGGTTCATATCCACCGTAACCTCATTATCGTTAAAGTCAACAACAATCATGTTATTGATTTGACCTTCTGGAGTTTGAGCCTGAAGAGGCATTCCTTTTTGAAGTTCTATGTTTTGGAAGTACTCTCTAGGCACTTTTTGAACGAGGTTAGGGTCTTTTTCGCCGTAAGCTTCAGCAGCCT
>JALUFA010000244.1 GCA_027052485.1 Hydrogenothermaceae bacterium | reverse complement strand
TCTCTCTGGTGAATATCCTACGTTGAACTCTTTTTTCCATTTAAGGCCGCTTTCTTGTTCCAGTATTGGAACACACTCTTCTTCTGTTAGTCCTGGGTATACTGTTGATTCGTACACTACTGTTGAGCCTTTTTTCATGTGTTGTCCTACTGTTTTTGTGGCTGATTTGATTGGTCTAAGGTCTGGTATGTTATGTTTGTCTATAGGCGTTGGTACTGTTATGATGATAACATCAGCTTTTGATAAGTCTTTGGGGCTGTCCGTGAACTCTATCGGGGAGTTTTTGAGTTTTTCTGGCTCTACTTCTTTTGTTCTGTCGTACCCTTCTTTTAGTTCTTTTATCCTTTGTGGATTTATATCAAATCCCATTACTTTGTACTTGCTGCTGAATAATACTGCTAAAGGAAGTCCTACATATCCTAGGCCTACTACTGCTATTGTTGGATTTTTTATCATTTTTTTGCTGCTCCTTGAATAATCCTTATCAAAAAGGAAGTTATGTCTTTTGGAATAGCTATCCGTGGAACTGTATAAACATTTATACCGTGTCGAACTATATCCTTTTCTGTTGTAAAGGCAGCTTTAAAGAATTGGGAAGTCCAACGGGATAGTTTTTCATCGTAATGACCAAAAGGATAAGATAGAAAGTTCACAGATTGATTAATCATACTTTCCAGTTTTTCTTTTGAAGTTTTCAGTTCTTTTTTTACCCTTTCTTCTCTTTCTTTTTCCGTTTCAAACTCTAGTAAAGATGAAAAGTTCTTCTGTAGTTCATTTTTTAGCTTTTCTTTCCATTTTTTTTGCTGAAAAAAAGCTTTATCCAAAGATTGAATAAACTCTTTCACCTCTTTTTTTAAAAATCCTCTTCTAACAGAAAGATTATTTTTATCTGGGAATATGGGGAATCCATAGTAATTTAGCTCTAGTTTTGAAAAGTCATTGCTTTCTCCATGAGCATATGGGGCACTCCAATGTCCGTTTTTTCCATCGTAAAAATCTAAAATCTTATCTTCATAAAAAACTTTCGCGTGAATATCTGCATGACCTTCAATACTAAAAACATCTTTCATTTTATTTAGCTCTGCAACTGTTAAGAACTCGTCAGAATGGCCTTTAGTTAGAAACTCATAGTTAATTTTTCCCATAGGTTTTGGTCTGTGGAGCTCATTAAAAGATACTTTTCCGTTCCAGTAATCCTCTAAAGTTGGCCTAACAGTATCTGTTTGATTGATTCTGCTGGTTATAGGGAAAATCGTTGCCTTAAGTTTATGTTTTTTTAAGATAGGATAGGCATACACAAAGTTATCTAAATACCCATCATCAAAGGTTATAACAACAGATGGTTTATCAAAACTGCGTTTTCCTTGGATATATTCATAAACGTCATCTAATGTAATTACATTAAAAAATTTCTTTAAGATTTTTACTTCTCTTTCAAATGTTTTGTAAGCTACGTCAAATCCCCATTTTGGAACAATCTGGTGGTAGTAAATAATAAAAACGCTCAAGCTAATAACTCCTGAAAAAGTTGTATATACTTATCTGTAGTTTTTTCCATTGAGTAGTTTTTAGCAGTCTTTATAGCGTTTTGAGAGAGTCTGTTATACTCTTCTTTATCTAGCTTCAGGGCTTCTTTCATCTTATTCCCCAATAGTTGAAAATCACCAACAGGTACAGAAAAACCGTTATATCCATCTATAAGATACTCTCCAATACCACCAGCTAAAGTTGATATCACCACCTTACCTGTTGCCATGGCCTGAAGTAGTGCACCTGCTATTCCTTCTAAAAAAGAAGACATAATAAAAAAGTCTGATGCATTTAGTATATCTGGCACATCCGTTCTAAACCCTAAACCTATAACTTTATCTTCAATATTGAACTTCCTTGCAACCTTTTTAGCTTCTTTATCTGTATCTAGTCCTACGAGAACAAGTA
>JALUFA010000243.1 GCA_027052485.1 Hydrogenothermaceae bacterium | reverse complement strand
AATCCAAAAACAGTTTCTTCTGTCTTTGAGAGGCTGAGTATAAAAAGTCAGGTATAAATTTATCTCCAGATTTTCCAAACTGTTTAACATAATTTGTAAGAATCTTAGAATCTATTACAAACTCTAAAATCCCTCTTTTTCTCTTTATCTTTCTAAAGTTAAAAGGCATTTCCTCTAAAACTTTTTCAATCTCTTTGGCAGATTCAGTGCCTTCCTTCTGAACTATTCTCACTCGGTAATATTTTTTATCTTTTATATAGAAGGAACCTTCAGAAAGATAAATTCCTAAAAACTTAATGAACGTATCAGCTTTTACCTTTAAGGAATTTAACACTTTCGTAGCAACCTGTTCTTTAGATTCGTACATATCATATATACTTTCATTTTCAAGCTCTATATACTCAAGCTCTTCCCCTTCCATAAAGCCTGCCTGAGGAATGATGACTTTAGGTAAATCTTTGATTTCATGAGCTTTTTTAGATAACCATCTTTTATTTTTTGATTTATAGAAAATCCACTCTGTAGAGTAGAGCATCTTATGGTCTGGAGAAACTAACAGGTCAACAGATTTACTTTTAAAGTTAATCATCATTCCTTTAAACAGATACTTAATATAAGCAGCGGGCTTAACAAAGGAAACTTCCATTGTTTCTGGATTTACTTGAGCTACCTTATCATCTACATTTAAATCTTTAAAAAACTTCCATCCTTTATCTGTTAAGATTTCTGTATCTGATGAATAACACAGGTGCTCGGCTTCTAAAACAACAGCTACCCCTTTAGGTTCAAGTTCCTTTTCGAGATACTCGGCTATCTCTGCTGTAAGTCTCTCCTGTACCTGTGGTCTATATGCAAATTTGTTAACAACTCTAACCAGTTTTGAAAGTCCACAAACCTTTCCATTTGGAATATAGGCTATATGAGCTTTCCCAAAAAACGGTAAGAGATGGTGTTCGCAAAGACTGTAAAACTGTATGTCCCTAACAACAACCATCTCATCGTAGTTGCCAATATCTTTAAAAACAGTCATCTTAAAGTTTTCATGGGATTTAAACTCTTCCCAAAGTCTGGCAACCCTATCTGGAGTTTCCTTTAAACCTTCCCTGTTAGGGTCTTCTCCTATAGCTTCTAAAAAAAGCTTTACCGCTTCTTTTAGCTTTTCTTTATCGATAGGTTTTTCCATCTACATTTCCTCTATTTTCTTCTTGTACTCTTCAAATCTTTTCTTAATTTCTTCTAGTTCTTTTTTATGTTTCTCAAGCTCTTCTAAAGCAAGTTTTTTCTCAAGCTCAAGTTGTTGTATCTCAACTTGTTTTTCTCTGTTCCAAACGTAAAACAGGGTAAATGAGTATCCAAGTAAAACAAACGTATAAAAAACTAGTGCCTGAGGTCTTATAACCCCTTCTCCTGTGATAACGCTAACATACATTGACCCTACCGCTAAAATCAGCAGGAAAAACATTGTAATTGCAAAAAACTTTGTAAACTTAATCATCATAGCTAAAACCCTCCATTTTTATAGTAGTCTTTGACATTCTACCTTTAAACATCTATCGGCAACAACGTTGTATCCTTCATTCGCAAGTTCTTCTGCTACCTCAGGGTTGTAAGTTCCCGGTTGAAACCAGAAGGTTTTAAACCCTTTTTTCTTTGCATCCTCTGCTGTAAACTTAACATCAGCAGGGCGTCTAAAAACGTCGACAATATCTATCTCCTCAGGAATATCTAATAGCGATTTATAAACTTTTTCGCCTAAAATCTCTTCACCTGCATACTTAGGGTTAACAAGAAAGAGTTTATAACCACATCGCTTTAAAGCTTCTGCCACAAAATAACTTGGCTTTGCAGGGTTATTTGATATGCCGACAACGGCAATATTTTTACTGGTCTCAAGTATATCTCTTATCTTCTCATCACTATCTATAAAAGGCATATCCTACCT
>JALUFA010000242.1:1103-7260 GCA_027052485.1 Hydrogenothermaceae bacterium | reverse complement strand
AAAACAAAAAGAAGACATAGATATTAATCAGTTAATAAAAGAAGACCTCTCTGAGTTAGAAAGCTTAATCAACCAAAAAAACATAAAGCTCAAGTTAAATGAACAAGGCCATATTACCGTTGAGGCAAACAGAGAAGAGCTAAAAAAACTGTTTGTTAATCTCATTGAAAACGCCATCAAGTACAATAAAGAAAATGGTTTTATAGAAATTAACATCTCAGATAATACAGTTTCTATTAAAAACTCAGGTAAACGAATAAAGCCTGAAGAAAGGAAGAAGATATTTGAACGATTTTATAGAGGAGATTGTGCTAGGTCTACAGAAGGTACAGGCCTAGGTCTAGCTATAGTTAAAGAAATCAGCAAAAAGTATGGTATAAAGGTATCCTTAAACTCAACAGATGATTACAACGAGTTTGTGCTGAAGTTTAAATGAAAGAATTTTTAAAGAGCTACGACTATATAATCTTACTGTGTGTTTTTTTCCTCTTAGGAGTAAGCCTTATAGGTATTTACAGTGCTACAGTTGATAGCCCAAATTTTTTTAAAAAGCAACTGGTATTTGTTGGACTGTCTGTTTTTATCATTCTGGTCTTTCCCTTTATTCCATATAGAAAGATTTTAAATTTATCTCCTTTTTTATATATCTTAGGTATTGTTTCACTTGTGCTGGTTCACTTTTTTGGTGTTGTGGTTTTAGGTGCTAAACGCTGGCTTAGCTTTGGATTTTTTAACCTACAACCTTCCGAATTTATGAAGTTTATTGTTATCGTTTATGTATCGTATCTACTGGCAAATGCAAAGATACCAATCACATGGAAAGATGTTTTAAAGGTTTTGGTTGTTGTTGCTATTCCGTTTGCTCTGGTTTTCAAACAGCCTGACTTTGGGACAGCTTTGACAATATTGTTTCCCGTTCTTTTTATCCTTTTTATGGCGCAGCTAGATAAAAAGTACATCATAGGTAGTTTAGCAGCCCTTATCATCGCTTTACCTTTTATATGGAAGGGAATAAAGGACTACCAAAAGCAGCGAATTTTGGCTTTATTTAACCCAACCTCTAAGTCTGCCTATCAGCTAAACCAGTCTAAAATTGCTATTGGTTCAGGTGGATTGTACGGGAAGGGGTTTTTAAAGGGTACCCAGTCTAAGCTTTTGTTCTTACCTGAGAAACACACCGACTTTATATTTGCAACTTTATCCGAGGAATGGGGATTCTTCTTAAGTGCAAGTATTATTGTTGTCTATCTGATTCTTACACTTAGAATTCTGTACTGGGGAGTAAGAGTTAGAGATAAAGCCGGTAAGTTTATATGTTTTGGGGTAGGCGGGCTTATTGGTAGTCAGGCGTTTATAAATATTGCTATGACTGTTGGGCTTGCTCCGGTTGTTGGTATCACTCTTCCATTTATAAGTTATGGGGGAAGTTCTCTTATAAGTTTTTCTCTGATGATTGGTTTGGTTTTATCTGTGATAAGGGAAGAGAAAAAAGAAAAGTTGAGGTTTTAAAGGGGAAAAATCCCCTTTTTACGCCTCTAATGGGTATACGCTAACTACTTTTTTTCCTTTTGATGTTTCAAACTTAACCTTTCCATCAACAAGTGCAAAGAGTGTGTAATCGCTACCGAGACCTACGTTTTTACCTGGGTAGATTTTTGTTCCTCTCTGTCTTACGAGGATGTTCCCAGCTTTTACAACCTGCCCGTCGTATCTTTTTACACCTAATCTTTTTGATCTACTATCGCGGCCGTTCCGTGTTGAACCACCACTTGCCTTTGATGCCATATCTTAATACCTCCTTAAGATACTTCAGTTATTTTTATCTCAGTATAGGGCTGTCTGTGCCCGTTCCATCTCTTGTAGTTTTTCTTCCTTTTAAATTTGAAAACGATAACCTTTTTGTGTTTGCCGTGCCCTAAAACTTCAGCTTTAACCTTTCCTTCGGTTTTAACGTTTCCGTTTTCGTCTCTAACCATTACAGCAGGAATTTCTACAACATCGCCTTCTTTAGCATCTAGTTTTTCCACTCTGATAACAGTTCCTGGCTCTACCTTGTACTGTTTACCACCAGTTTTTATTACAGCGTACATTAACTACCTCCTCTTACGAAATATGCAAAACAGTATTATAGCATAAAGAGCAGTATTTTAGCACGGGACATTATAATTTATATTTTGTTTTTAGATTTTCAACTATTTGTTGATAAACATCTGGGTTCGTATCAAAAAACTGTTTAACCTGCTGAACGTCTTTATCTCCTCTACCTGATAAATTTATTACAACTATCTGGTCTGGGCTTAGCTGTTTTGCGATTTCTACTGCCTTTATAACGGCGTGGGAACTTTCCAGTGCAGGGATTATTCCTTCTGTCTGGGATAGTAGCATAAATCCCTCTAAAGCTTCTTCATCGGTAGCAGTGATGTACTCGGCTCTGTTTATTTCTTTTAAAAATGCGTGTTCTGGACCGACTCCCGGATAATCTAAACCTGCAGATATTGAGTGGGTTTCTTCTATCTGTCCCCACTTGTTTTGTAAAAAGTAGCTTTTCATTCCGTGGAGTACTCCTACTGAACCTCCGTTTATGCTTGCTGCATGTTGTCCTGTCTCCAGACCGTATCCTCCAGCCTCAACTCCAACAAGCCTTACAGACTCATCATTAATAAATGGATAAAACATCCCTATTGCATTACTTCCACCGCCTACACAGGCAACAATGGCATCTGGGAGTTTTCCTTCCATCTCTAGTATCTGTTCTTTTGTTTCCTGACCTATTACAGACTGGAAGTCCCTTACTATCTCTGGAAATGGATGGGGACCTAAAGCTGACCCTATGACGTAATGGGTTGTTCTAACGTTTGTTACCCAGTCTCTCAATGCTTCGTTTACTGCGTCTTTTAGAGTTCTACTTCCTGATTTTACAACTTCAACATCAGCCCCTAGTAGTTTCATCCTGAAGACGTTTAAGGCCTGTCTTTCTGCATCAACTTCTCCCATATAGATAACACATTCAAGGTTAAATAAAGCCGCTGCTGTCGCTGTGGAAACCCCGTGCTGGCCTGCTCCTGTTTCTGCAATTATTCTTTTTTTCCCAAGTTTCTTTGTTAATAAAACCTGACCTAAGGTATTATTTATCTTGTGGGCTCCTGTGTGGAGAAGGTCTTCTCGTTTAAGATATATCTTTGCACCACCAACGGCATTTGTAAGTCTGTGGGCGTAGTACAGGATAGTAGGTCTTCCTGCATACTCCTGCAGATAGTAAATAAACTCGCGCTGAAAATCTCCATCATTTTTTATTTTTTTGTACTCTCGCTCTAACTCTTCCAAGGCTGGTATAAGAGTTTCAGGTAAAAACTTTCCACCAAATGAGCCGTAGTACCCTCGGCTATCTGGATAAGAATATTCCATACTACTCTCCTTGTAAGTCTTCCATCAGTTGCTCTAGTGGAGTTGTACCATTATTATCTTTGATATTTTTAGTATTTTCCAGGTTTATATGAACGTGCTTGTTTAATGGAGGGATATTCTGTTTTTCAACGTAGGCTACTATTTCTTCTATGGGAACTTTCAGTTTCCCGGAACATGTATAAAGAGGCTCTGTTCCTTCTACAAACAAGAGTTTTTTGCCTTCACAGGTGTCATCTGCAAGGGTTCCAAACTCTTCGTTTACGTTAAAGTACTTTACTCCCTGCGGTAGTGAAAAATCCTTTATATCGTTTAATCGTGCATGATAAACAGCCATAAAGTCCATCCATATGGGGAGGGCAGCCTTAGCTCCGGTCACTTTGTAGCCTATCTTTTTCTTAAAGTCGTAACCTACCCAAACTGCTGTAGCTATGTACGGTGAGTATCCTGCAAACCAGGCATCTGTATAATCGTCGGTAGTTCCCGTTTTACCGGCAATAGGTAATCCCAGAGATTTTGCCTTTCGTCCTGTTCCTTCCTGTATAACTCCTTTCAGAATGTCAGTCAGTACTGCAACGTAACGTGGGTCTACAACCTGTTTGCACTCGGGTTTGTACTGGTATACTACTTTCCCTTTATCGTTGACTATTTTGCTGATTAGGTAAGGTTCACACTTTTTACCATGGTTTGCAAAGGTTGCATAGACAGTGGCTATTTCTAACGGTGATAGGTCTGCTGTACCTAAAACGAGGGATTTTACCTCAGGTAAAGGTGTCCTTATACCTAGCTCGTATGCAAGCTTTATCACCGGTTTCTCACCGATTTTATCAAAGAGCCACACTGACGCTGCATTTAAACTGTGTATGAGAGCATATCTTAAAGATACCTCTCCTAGATACTCTTTATCGTAGTTTTCGGGAATCCATTCTTCACCATTGTAAGGGTTTACAAAAAGTATAGGTTCATCCTTTAACTTTGAAATCTGGGTGTACCCCTCTGTTAGGGCTTTTAGATAAACGATGGGCTTAAAGGCAGAACCAACCTGTCTTTTAGCGTAAAGTGCTCTGTTAAACTTTGATTTTTGAATGTCATAACCGCCAACAAGTGCTCTTATCCCTCCAGTTTTTGGGTCTATAGATATAAGGGCTGCTTCAAGGTAAGGAACAATTGAAAATTTATGGTTTCCCTGATATCTAACGTATACTGGCTGTCCTTTTTTAAAGGAGCGTTTGTACTTTGTATTGGCAAAACCTTCATATCCCTTTATGAAAACCTTAATGCCGTTTTTTGTATAGCCAGATACAAGTCCGATGTAAATCCTTCCAATTATAGGCTGGGTTATAGGTCTTTCTTTTTTGTACTCTTTTAGCAGGGAAGATATCTCCTGTTTAGTTAGTTTCCTGTACCCAAATCTTTTCTGTAAGGTTTCTAGTTTATCTTTCACTATTGCGTTAGCGTTTTTTTGTAGGTCTTTATCTATAGTTGTGTAGATAGTGTACCCACCTTTGTATAGGGCATCATAACCATACCTTTTTACAAACCAGTTTCTTATTGCCAGTGTAGAGTAATCTTTTATGCTGTCTTCTTTTTTTGGGTTTAGGTTTATTCCCTGAAGTTTACAGGTTTCGTACTGGTCTTTTGATATAAAGCCTTCCTTTAACATCCTTTGAAGAACTATATCCCTTCTAGCAGTTGCAAGCTCAAGGTTTTTAAATGGGTCGTACTTTGAAGGAGCCTTTGGCAGACCCGCTAAAACTGCAGCCTCGCAGACATCTAAATCCCAGACGTGTTTACCAAAGTACGTTAACGATGCTGCCTCAACACCATAAGAACCGTGTCCTAGGTATATTTGGTTTAGATATAGTTCTAAGATTTTATCCTTCGGATAAACTTGATTAAGTCGTATTGCTAGGATTATTTCTCTTAGTTTTCTAGATATGCTTCTTTCTGGTGTAAGAAATAGATTCTTTACAAGCTGCTGGGATATAGTACTTCCACCTTCTACAATTCTTCCCGCTTTCAGGTTTGTGATAAAAGCCCTAACGAGTCCTTCTATATCAATACCAGGATTTTGGTAAAAAGACTTATCCTCAACGGCTATAAAAGCATTTTTTACATAATCAGGAATTTTATCTATAGGTACGTACTTTCTTCTCTGGACGTAAAACTCCGTTAAAAGTCTACCTTTTATATCGTAGACCTTTGTGGTCTGGGGAGGTTTCCACACTTCAAGGTTTCTAACATATGGAAGGTTAGAAAAAAGGGATATAACGTATGCTCCTAAAATCCCAACCCCAGTAGCAAAAATAGCAAAGAGTACGATTCCTAACGTTTTTTTTATCTTAAAGACCTCAAAACTTTCATTTGACTATCTATAAAATATAACCTAAATTTTTATTTCAATAAAAATTGGGAGAGAAAAATGCAACATCTAACACCAGAGCAGATAAACGAGTTAAAGAATCTTCTTTTAACATGGAAGAAACAAATTTTGGAAGAAGCAAAGGCAAGTACAGGAGAAACCTACTCTTTTGAAGGTGGAGATGAGATTGACAGGGCAGATCTTGAGGCTGAAAGACTTAGAACCTTAAGAAAGCTAGACAAGGAGAGAAAACTCCTCAAAAAGATAGAGTACTCTCTTATGAAAATAGAAGTTGGTACTTACGGTATATGTGAAGCCTGCGGAAAAGAAATACCATTTGAAAGGCTGAAAGCCCGCCCAGTTGCGAACCTGTGTATAGAGTGTAAAGAGATA
>JALUFA010000242.1:0-1093 GCA_027052485.1 Hydrogenothermaceae bacterium | reverse complement strand
GAAGAAAACGAGTAGAAGGAGGAGGTTAATATGAAACTTAAAATAAATGATTTTGATGCCTTAATTGTCGTTGATATGCAAAACGATTTTATGCCAGATGGAGTTTTACCTGTACCTGATGCTGATAAAATCGTACCAGTACTAAACGATTACATAAAATTCTTTAAGAAAAAGGGAAACCCTGTATTCTTTACGAGAGACTGGCACCCAGAAGACCATATATCTTTTAAAGGTTTTGGTGGAATTTGGCCTCCCCACTGTATACAGGAGACAGAGGGAGCTATGTTTCATCCTGACCTTTATCTACCTCCAGACAACAAGTTTATCATTTCTAAAGGAACGTCAAAGGACTTTGATGCCTACTCTGGCTTTCAAGGAACTATACTAAATGACCTTTTAAAGGAAAGGGGGATTAGAAGAATTTTTGTAGGAGGAGTTGCAACCGATTACTGTGTGAAAAACACAGTTGTAGGTGGATTAAACTTAGGATACGAAACATTTGTTTTAGAGGATGCGATAAAAGGGGTGGATGTTAACCCGGGAGATGTGGAAAGGGCTATCTCCTACATGATGGAAAAGGGAGCAGTATTCATCAATAAAAACGATATCGTTGGTTAGATGTCTGACTTTTTTAAAAATTACAGGTATGTGTTTGTTGAGTTTGAACCAAATTTAGACGTTGGTAGCTTACTTAATCTAACAAATCAGGTAAAGATACTAACACCAGATAATAAGCTAGTATCAATAGATGCTGATAGCCCCAAGCTGAAAGCTTTTTCTACATTAGGGGTTATAGGCTATGATTTAAAGCCCTTTTGTAAACTTTTAAAGGAGCGGTTTGGCGTTAAACCAAAAGCCGTCTTTGATACGAAAATAGCAAAGAAACTGTTAAACCAGCAGGACACAAAAAACTCTCTACTACAACTACCACAGGTATTCAAACAGCTAGCCAAAAAATTAAATGAAGAGACGGGAAGTATAAAAGCCTCTGGTGTCTCAAAAAAAGTCTTTGGTGTTGTTAATCCTGTTGCAGCTATTGAGTTTGGGTTAATCCCAAATCTTGCGGATATTGAGCTAAACGGTGTTCCAATAG
>JALUFA010000241.1 GCA_027052485.1 Hydrogenothermaceae bacterium | reverse complement strand
CAGGGATTAGAGAGGTTGTTGCCCTCCAGTCATTTATTCCAATAGGTTCAAATATTGTGATTATTGCTTTCCCAATTTTTGCAACGTAGCTGTCAGATATGTTTTTAACTCCCGGAGGTAGGTTCATCAAAATCCATATAACGATAGAGACGGCAAATATAACAGTTCCAGCCTTTTTTATAAAGTCTTTTACGTGTATCCACGCAACGATTAGTAGTGATTTTAAGGTTGGTATTCTGTAAGGTGGAAGTTCCATCGCAAAGTGGAAAACTTCACCTTTAAACTTGATAAGTTTAAGAATAAATGCTGTAAAAATAGCAACGGCGATACCAAGAACGTAAAAGCTGGCTATCACAAGGGCTGGATGGTCAAAGAATAAAACTGTAAAGAACGCAAAAACCACAAGTCTTGCAGGACAGCTCATAAACGGTATCATCATGATAACAATGAACTTGTCCCTCGGATTTTCTATTGCCTTAGTTGCCATAATAGCCGGCACATTACAGCCAAAACCAAGGATAAGAGGGATAACCATACTCCCATGGAGTCCAAGTTTTTCCATTATCCTATCCATCAAAACGGCAACCCGTGGAAGGTATCCCGACATCTCAAGGAACGTTATTAGAAAGAATAGGGTACCAATAAGAGGTACAAACGTTAAAACAAAACCTACCCCGCCTATAACTGCTTCACTCCAAAATCTATTTACCCATTCTGGAAGACCAAGTTGATAGAAAATATAAGAAAACATTGGAGCTAAAAAGTTATTCAAAAATCCATCTATCCAGTCCATATAGGGAGCCGAAAAATCGACGGCAATCTTAAATATAGAGTACATAATGAAAATAAAGGCAATAAGTCCAAAGACTGGATGCAGGAGTATCCTATCAAGTTTCTCTGTTAAATCTTCCCTTATTGTTTCTTTTTTAGATACTACCTCTTTTGCTATTCCATGGGCGTAGCCGTACCTTTCGTTTTTTATAATCTCGGATATAGGCTCTCCAAAAAAGCTCTCAAGCTCTTTTCTTATTCTTTCAACTTTATCTTTTATCTGTTGAGGAACTTCTCTTCTTCCCTCTAAAATTGATATAAGGGTGTGTTTGTCAACAGGTTTATCCAATAGGCTCTTTATTTTTTTTAAGGCTTCCTCTACCTTAGGATGATATTTAAGTTCCAGAGGTTTTTTTTGGTTTTCATAAGCATCAATTATTGCATCCAGTACGTCTTGAACGCCTTTTTCTTTTTTTGCAATCGCCTTTACAACGTTAACGTTCAAAAGTTTTTTTAACTTTTCTGCATCTGTGCTTATACCTTTTTTTTCAGCTTCATCTGACATGTTAAGAACAAACACCGTTGGCTTTTGAAACTCTAAAAGCTCAACCCCAAGGGCAAGGTTTTTCTCAAAGTTTTGCGAATCTATAACGTCAACGATTACATCCACATCCCCGCTTTCTAAGAAGTTTACCGCCACGTCTTCAGCCTCAGATAAGGGCTCTAATGTATAAATTCCCGGTAGGTCAACAAAGTGAAGTATGTAATCTTTGTACTTTACGTCTGCCTCTTTTTTCTCTACGGTAACCCCAGCCCAGTTCCCTACCTTAAGGTTCGTTCCGGCAATCGCATTTAACAGCGTAGTTTTCCCAACGTTGGGATTACCTATAAAGGCAACATTTATCCTTTTCATTTTGTTTCTACCTCAATGTTTTTAGCAAGGTCTTTATCTATGGCAATCTTTCTACCTTCCGTTGACACGACCATGTTTCTACCAAGTTTCCTTTCCACCTTAACCTCTTCTCCGGCTTTTATCCCCATTGCTTCTATACGTCTGAGGAATACGTTGTCTTTGTTTTTTATTCGCTTTACTACAGCTTTTTTATTTTCTCCTACTTCTGCCAAGTTCATCTACTTTCCCCTTTATTATATTGAGACTTAATCTCAATTATATTACAAATATAAAA
>JALUFA010000240.1 GCA_027052485.1 Hydrogenothermaceae bacterium | reverse complement strand
GTGGAGGGAAGAAGGAAGACAGGAAACTTCCGGCAGGGAAGCTCTACAAGTCTGCAAGGATAAGGCACCTTTATAGAAGGTCTAAGGAGCTTGGAGTTCCTTTTTTTATTCTGAGTGCCGGTTACGGTCTTATCTCCGGAGATGAGGAGATTGAGCCGTATGAGGCGGTAATGACGGAAGAGAGGTGCGGGGAGCTCCTCCCAACCCTCCTTTCCCGTCTGAAAAACTTTGACGTTATCGTTTACTATAGGGGAGGGGCAAGGAAGGAGTATCTGAACTGTATAGAGAAGGCGGCGGAGCTCCTTGGCAAAGAGCTAATAGTTTTCGGCTACGGGAACATGGGAGACATAGGGAAGTTGGAAGAAATTATCGGAGGGGTTGAAAGTGGAATTAGAACCTTTGAGTAATGAGCAGATCTTAGAGCTTATAAGGAAAGATAAGGCAAGAGAGCAGGCAGTTTCAAACATTTTGAGTTCCATTATAGCCTCTTTGGGGGAAAGTCCTGAAATATCCCGCATTATAGACTCTTACTTCAGTTTTGTTCCCCTTGTAAGGGAAGTTTTCAACGAAAATGTTTCTGTTAGAGTTGGAATGAGAGAGTATCCACTTAAAATAAAAAAAGGGGTTAAAGAGGAAATCCTTAAAACATTTTACGAAAATGTAAAGGATAAATGGGTTATTGCCGTTGATGAGTCTCAACATTCAGATGATTTAATAATGAGTAAAGATTACTTTTACAGGGGAAGTCTGGCATTTGGTATGAAAGTTTCAAATTCTTCTACTGATAGAGAGAAAATTCTTGCTGTTCTTTCTTCTTTTAGAATTTCTGAAGACGATGAATCTGTTAAAAGAAAACTGGATCTTCTTACTTATATTCAGAATCTAATAGTTGCACTTTATTCAGCTGTTCTTCTTTTAAGTAGAGAAGAAAATATTTATGCTCTTTTTATTGATGGACCTCTGATAAGACAGCTTCACTCATTCCTCTTTGTAACTTTTACTTTAGATGAATTGAAGAAACTGTTTGCTGTAGATCCTGACATTAGAAGGTATGTTGGAAATGCAGCATGGTTAGAGAGGAATCTCAGGTGTGACCTTTTTCAGGAAAATCTTACAATTGAAGAACTGGCAAAGGGAAAACTTTTGGAGCTTATCCTTGAAAGTTCTGCCTATAAAGAGATGAAAAAGCGATTGGAACTTAGCGATGATTTTAATCAAGTTCCAGAATTTAAGAATGCAGTTCTTGAAAACGGAGAGGTTCCGGGGCTTTTTGTCTATTTTTTCCTTTTAAGACTTCTTAATGACCTCTCAAAGAAGCATAACTTTCTTGTATGTGGAGTTGTTAAGTCTCCCAGATCAAAAGAGTTTATAAGGTTTTACTATTCTTTTGCGTTTGCAAAAGTTGGAGATGCGAACAGAAGATTCAGGTATAAGGTATATTCTACCGGGATTTTGGGTTTAAGTAATAACGGGGAGCTGAAATTTTTTAAAGATTTCCTTAGAGAAGGAAAAATTCATAAAGCGCTTGAATCGTTAGACTTTTACGACGACCATCTTCTTACTTTTGCCTTAGATTTTGACCCTACTACAGCTTTTTATACATCTCCTTTTGAGATAAGGCGTTACAGGAGCAGAGAGGCAAACAGGAAAGAAGTTTACGAAGCAGATGAGGATTATCAGGTTTATAGAACTCCTTTTGGTAGCGCCAGTAATGGTCTTCAACACTTCTGGTTAGAGGAAATTCTCCTTAGGGGCCTCCTTCCACCTGAGAAGCTCCGTTTCTACATGGCCTACGTTAGAACTTCAGATATTAAGTTTGCCCTTAGGATAGAGTTCCCTGAGGCAGCTTTTGATAGAGCAGATGAACTGTGCTGTATGGTATATCTGTTTAGTTCGGTTTACAGGAACTACGGAATTCCAGTTTTCCTTAAGTATGCTGATAACCTGGTGCGGGTTTCTACAGATTTGA
>JALUFA010000239.1 GCA_027052485.1 Hydrogenothermaceae bacterium | reverse complement strand
TATCTCTTAACTGTTCTTTGTTTGAAACAACAAATATGTGCTCATTAAACTCTTCTACTATAGGCTTTATTTTATGGTGGTGCTTCCCTATAATCACAGGCTTATTTTCAACTAAAGCCTCTAAAGGATTATGGCCTCCTATCTCTTCTACCGTTCCACCGATAAAGGCAACATCTGCAAGTTTGTAAAGGGAAGGTAAAACCCCAAATGTATCAACCAGTACAACGTTGCTATCAAAATTTTTTAAATGCGAAAAAAGCTGATACGTTAAACCTCTTTCTTTTATTAGTTCTTTTACCTCATTTAATCTCTCTAAATGCCTAGGTACTAAGATCAAAATAGTATCTTCCATATCTTTGATAGCTTCTAACAACCATTCTTCTTCTATATGATATGTACTCCCTGCAACGATAACTTTTTTATCCTTTGGTTTTTCAATGTTTAGTTGTGGCTTTATCTGTGAAGATACCAGTTTTAAATCTCCACATATTTTTACCTTATCCGCAAAGTACGAAATCCTGTTAGCATCTTCTTTTGAACGGGCTAAAACCAGCGAAAAGCTATTATAGATTTTAGAAAAAAATCTTTTAAACTTTTTGTAAAAATTAAACGAACCTTCAGAAACTCTAGCGTTTACTAAAAAAACAGGCATAAATTTGGACGATACTGTTATCAGATTAAACCACAGTTCTTCTTCTACTATGATTAAACCTTTTGGTCGGTATAGGTTAATAAACCTTTTTATGGTAAAGGGAAAGTCAAAAGGCAGTTCTCTTACTTTTGCATCTTTAAACGTTTTTAATGCGTACTGTTTCCCTCTTGGGGATGATACAGTAATAAGGATATTAAACCTTTTTCTGTAATACTCGTATAAAGGCTTAACAGTGTTTAGCTCCCCAACACTGGCACAGTGAAACCATAAACAGTCCTTTTCTGTCTTATCCTTATAAAGGACAAACCTTTCTTTTAAAGAAAAATCTTGTTGGTTCTTAATAGCTTTGAGCTTAAGGATTGGAAAGAGTATTAAAAATGAAAATGTATATAAAATGTTATATAACATGCCTGCCACCTACTACCGTATCAAAAACTACTCTATATCCAAAGCTCACAGTTATTGTACTGGTAAACAGTGCCACCGCTACCATCATATACATAATAGCCAGTTGGTAAGAAACTGCTTCCAGTGGGGATGCTCCAGCAAGCAGCATTCCGGTTGTAATTCCGGGAATATGGATTATTCCTACAGTTTGAAGGCTGTTTATAGTCGGAATAAGTGCCGATTTTACAGCAACTTTTTTTATCTCGTGCAAAGCCTGTCTTAGAGAAGCCCCAAGAGCAATCATATTCTCAACAAGGGAAACTTTTGAACTAATCTCTCCTTTGAGCCTGTCTACTACGAGGGTGTAGACATTAAGAGAGTTCCCAACAACCATACCTCCTACGGGAATAAGTTCGTTAGGTTTTGTGGATATGATTTTTAATGCCAGCAGAGAAAATATTACCAAAAAGGATGCAGTTCCTATACAAAACATTGCATAAAAAAATCCATATCTTAAAAGTTTTACCCTTCGCTGGGCTGTAAATGCGGCAAAGCTAACCATAAAAAACAAAACTCCTAAAAGTAAGTACTGGTTTTTTATCTTAAAGATATAAACAAGGGTATATCCTAAAACCAGCAGTTGAATAAAAGCCCTTATTGAGTTAACTAAAAGTTCTCTTTCTACTCCTAGTTTCTCTTTGTACGAGTAAAAAAGAGCTATCAGGATAAGGATATACGAAGCTAGAAATTTATAGTCCATTCTTTTTTTTTTTTTTTTTTATAGCATCTTCTAATGGTAAAGGTTCACTAAACAAGTATCCTTGGTAGTAATCCACGCCCATTGATTCTAGTTCCCAAAAATGCTCTTCCAGTTCAACTCCCTCAGCCACAACTTTTAGGTTCAGTATTTTAGCAAGTTTTACTATAGTTTCAACAATCTCCTTACTTTCTATGTCTATATGAA
>JALUFA010000238.1 GCA_027052485.1 Hydrogenothermaceae bacterium | reverse complement strand
GAATAGCTGTGAACTTCCAGAGGTTTAAAGTTTCCTTCTTTGTCTTTCAGATATACTTTTTCTGGCATTTTGAAGTTTGGAGGATAGATATCAAGCTTTAAATCTCCATGAATTCCAAAGGTTCCTCTAAGTCTACCACCAATAACCATATCTTTTTTGTCTTCTTTTTCCATCTAGCCTCCTCTCTTTGTCGCAATGTTTATCTCTTCTATCCCTACCTGTTTTGCAATATCCATAATCTCAACAACTTTACCGTAAGGAACCCTTTTATCGGCAATGATAACTAAACTTTTACTGTTTTGTTTAGATAAATATGCTGCAACCTCTTTTTTGTCAACCTTTTTGCCTTTCACATAGAAGTTTCCATCCTTGTCTATAACTACTTTTAAAGGTTTTGCTACCGTTTCTTGAGATGATGACTGGGGAAGCTCAACATTTATGGTTGAGACCGGAGAAATAGATGCAACAATTCCCAAAAAGAGAATAATAATAAAGGCAATATCAACTAGGGCGGTAATATCAACGACCATCATATTGCTGTCATCTGATAGGAACTTTCTAAAGTTCACTTTCTCACCTCGTAGTTTTGGGAGGTTAGTATGTTTATTACTTCAAAAATGATGCCTTCTATCTGTACCACAAGGAAATTCACCTTAGACCTGAAGTACCAGTAAGCTGCTAAAGAAGGTATGGCAATAACTAGACCAAATGCCGTTGTGATAAGAGCCTGAGCTATACCAGATGATAACACTTCTGGATTTCCAAGGCCTGATACTGATAATGCCTGAAAAACCTGTATCATTCCTGTAACGGTACCTAAAAACCCAAGGAGTGGTGATATTGCTGCAATTGCTCCAATAGCGTTTATGTAGCTTTCAAGCTTTGGGATTTCCAGTTTTGCCCTTTCTTCAGCTATCAGCTTTAACTCTTCTAGGTCTGTTTTTCCATTAACGTAAGCTTTTAAAACCTCATAGATTATGTTTGTTGTTATTGACCTGTAAGTTTTTGCTACCGTTATTGCTTCTTCAATTTTTCCTTCCTTTAAAAAGGAGATAATCTCTTCTAATGCATAAACGGGAATAATTTTGCTCTTTCTCAGGGAAAAAAGTCTTTCTATTATAAATGCTATAGATAGTACCCCTAAAAACAGTAAAGGGTACATAAGAATTCCGCCTTTTTGGAAGACCGTAATTATATATTCCAATGTGTCTTTTACCTCCTTACTTTATACATGGTGGTAGTTTGCTCTCTTTTGCCAGCTGTTTTGCCTCTTTTGTGTTTTTTATCGGTTCTATCATACAGGCTGCTTCGTCTTTTTTGCCTTCCTTTATTAATATTTTAGCGGCTTTTAGTCTTGCTTTCTTAACCAAATCTTTGTTCTGGGAGTAAAGGTATATAACGTTGATATACTCATTAAGGGCATCCTCGTACTTTTTGTCTTTTGCGTATAGGTCTCCCAGGGTTAGATAACTCTCTGCAACTTGATTGTAATCGCTACCTTTTACCGCATCTTCAAAGTATCTTTTTGCCTGTGATAGATTGCCATTTTCTAGTTCTATCTTTCCAAGGTAGTAAGCTATATCGTTTTTATACTTAGGATACTTTTCGTAAAGGGTCTCAAAGTTCTTTTTGGCTTCAAAGTAGTCTTTATTTTTAAACTGGAGGGTTGCAAGTTTGTAAATGTTCTGGTCTGTGGCTGGTAGCTGTTTGTAAAGTTTTATAGCCAGCTCTAGGTTTCCTTCTTTTTCGTATATATCTGCTAAGAGTTGTTTGACAGGAATTGAGAACTTACCATTTGGATATTTTAGGAGATACTCCATTAATACCTTTTTTGCTTCTTCTAGGTTTCCGCTATTTTTGAGTATGTATCCCAGTCTGTATAGGGCTTTTTCTGATATTGGGCTGTTTTTATCCGCCAGCTCCCTAAGTATCTGTTTTGCCTTTTCTATCTCTCCGTTTTCAAAGTAAACGTTTGCAAGCTGGAACTTTAAAAGGTCTATGTT
>JALUFA010000237.1 GCA_027052485.1 Hydrogenothermaceae bacterium | reverse complement strand
GTTGACTTTAGGCCTAAACGGTGGGCTGTTTTGTGTATCTCTAGGTACTTCTTCCAGCCGATTTTCTCTGGAGCTATTATACGCCTTACTCTTGGAGAAAAAATCTCGGCACCTCCACCGGGAAGACTTCCAAGCCCAGCATCTTTTAGGGTTTGTAGTACTTCTTCATAGGATAACCCTGAAAGCTTAGCCAGATAGTCTATCTCTACAGCGGTAAAGGCTTTAATGTGTATCTGTGGGAAGTAGGATTTAATGCTTTTTATGATGTTTAGATAATCCTCAAACGACCAGTCAGGGTGAAGACCTCCAACTATGTGAACCTCTCTAGCCTCTTGTTCTACGGCGTACCTTGTTTTTTCAAGAATAGTCTCTATTGGCAGCTCATAAGCTTTTGGGTCATTTTTGTCAATGGTTGCAAAGGCGCAAAACTTACAGTCTAGGACGCAAACGTTTGTCGGGTTTATCTGTCTGTTGATGATAAAGTATACGTAGTCTTGGCTTACCTGTCTTTTCTTCCAGTCGGCAAGCTTTCCAAGGGTTAAAAGGTCGTTTGTTTTAAACAGTTTAACCCCATCTTCAAAGGACAGCCTCTCGCCAGAAAAAACTTTATCTATGACGGTATGTAAATTTTTATCCTTACAAAATTTAGTTATACTTGTTTCTACCATTCCTAACCACTATATTGTTATCTTAAAGATAATATGTATTATAACCTGAGAGGACAAGAAAATGACCCAGACCACAAAAGAAGATAAACAAAAAGTCAATCTAAAAAATTTCAACTTTAAAGAGCTTGAAAACTGGGTAAAGGAGCAAGGTTGGCCTAAGTTTAGGGCAAAACAGCTTGCAAAGTGGATATACAACAAAAAGGTTGGTTCCTACGATGAGATGACAGACATCTCAAAGGAGATACGCCAGTATTTGAAAGATAACACCCAGTTAGACACATTAGAGCTGGTTTCTTTCGAAAAATCAAAGATAGACGGAAGCATAAAATTTTTGTGGAAACTCCACGACGGCCATACAATAGAAAGTGTTTTTATTCCTGAGAGAGACCACAACACCCTTTGTATTTCCACTCAGGTTGGGTGTGCCGTTGGGTGTAAGTTTTGTTACACAACAAAAGATGGCCTTCTTAGAAACCTCACAACTGCCGAGATTGTAGACCAGTACATACAGGTTCAAAGATTTGTAGGACTGGAGCCTGAAAAGAGGATATCTAACATCGTTTATATGGGGATGGGTGAGCCACTTGCAAACTATGATAATGTTAAAAAATCAGTCCAGATACTTACCGATGAAAAGATGGTAGGCCTTTCAAACAGAAAGATAACAATATCCTCATCGGGGATAATCGCCCAGATACTAAAGATGTACGAAGATAAAGAGTTCCCGCAGGTAAGACTTGCAGTGTCCCTAAACGCAGCCGACCAGAAAACAAGAGAGATGATAATGCCAATAGCAAAAACAAACACGCTAGAAGACCTGATGAAAACGTTAAACTCTCTACCGTTTAAAACAGGCTACCGAATAATGCTCGAGTATGTGCTGTTGAAAGGAATAAACGACAGGGAAAAAGACGCCCACAACTTGGCAAGACTGATAGGAAAAAATAAGAAAAAGTACAAGGTTAATCTTATTCCATTTAACCCATTTGAAGGCAGCGAGTTTGAAAGACCAGATGAAAAAAGAGTAGAAAGATTCCAAAAGATACTGTGGGACTACAACATATCTGCCTTTATTAGATGGAGTAAAGGAAAAGACATATCAGCTGCATGCGGGCAGCTTAGAAAAAAACAGCTAAACAACTTTATCTCTAAACAGTCTCTCTTGGAGAAAACAAATGCTTAGCCGTGAGTTTTTACAGATTGACATTGTGGAAGAACGGGATAAGTTTATCATCTTTGTTGATGTGCCGGGGGTTTTAAAGGAAGATATAGATGTAGTAGCCGATGAGGATAAGGTAAATATTACAGTAGTAAGAAGACCACTAAACCTTGATAG
>JALUFA010000236.1 GCA_027052485.1 Hydrogenothermaceae bacterium | reverse complement strand
ATATAAAAGGCAGTGACATAGCTGAATAAGCCTCAATTTATATGCTTTATATGCTTATCTAACAAACTTTCCCAATCTATGAATAGAAGTAGGATAGTTACAATAAAAACAACCACATCTAGATAAGGCAGGATATCGAAGCCCAACAAATTTAAAGCTACAACTCCTTTATTAAGCACAAATAAAGCAAAGGAATAGCTAACTAGCCTACCAAGCATAAAACCTGTTAGAATAGGCAATGGAGAGAGTTTCATTAATCCTGCTAGTATAAACAACACATTGCTAGGTAAAGGACCTAAAGAATAAATAAAAACTGCCTCTGCAACATTCTTCTTTTTATGAGAGAGTATTTTAGCATACTTATCTAATTTTTTCTTCTTAGCAGTGGGTAAAAACTTATAAAACCATTTTGAGTAATAATACATCGCTAGCCTACCCAATGTAGCACCAATTACTCCCAAGAGTATAGCGGAAAAAGGATCTAAATGCCATTTAACAATTAAATCTGCTATAACAATCCACGTCGGTGGAGCTAAGATTGGGAGCGTATTAAAAAATATTACCCAAATTAAAAAGTAAAAATAAGATATCACAAATTATCCACACTTATTCCTTTCTTTTTCTAACAACTTCTAAAGGAAGTTTCTTCTGCCAATATTCCTCTGTTGCTAAATCTATTGGCTCTTTGTGAGGACCAACAGATACCATAGGAGGAGCATTAACAGCTATTTGGAAGGCCCTAGCACCAACTAATCTAGCTTTCTCATATTTGTTATATTGTTTGGACATGGCTAAGTTAGGGGGAGAGGATTTTATAAATGTTATGGTGAGAAATTATGGGCATGAAGAAACAATATCATAAAGTGATTAAAGGAAAGGTTAGTAGAGGTACTGGTGCTAAAAAGATAAAAGCCAGAGACAAGAGGTTAATCCATGTTGGCGGATATGAAACAAACACAAAAGTAGACGCTAAAAAAGAGACTAAAAAAGTAAGAACAGTAGGTGGAAACTCAAAAGTAAAATTAAAGAGAGCAGCATACGCAAATGTAGCTAGCGGCAATAGTATTAAGAAGGCTAAAATATTGAAGGTTTTAGAGAGCAACACACCTACGATGACAAGACAGAACATCATTGTTAAAGGCGCTATTATACAAACAGAGATAGGCAAAGCAAAGGTTGTCAGCAGGCCAGGACAAGAAGGAGTTATAAACGCAGTATTAATAAAAGAAGAAAAAGCATGATGGAATACAAACAGGTATTAATAGTTAATACCGACCTGAAAATGGGCAAAGGGAAGATATGCTCCCAGGTAGCCCACGCCTCCATTCATGCATATCTTAAAACAGATAAAAAGATACGCGAAGAATGGCTTAGAGAAGGTTCTAAAAAAGTCGTCCTAAAAGCTAGTGAAGAAAAGCTTTTAGAGATAGGCGAGAAGGCTCTCCGCCTAGGTTTACCTACTGCAATAATTAGAGATGCAGGTTTAACGCAGATAGCACCTAATAGCACAACAGCATTAGGTATAGGGCCGGTAAAAGACAAAGAAGTGGATGACTTAACAAGAGAGCTTAAACTTCTTTAATGTTTAAAAAAGCTGCCCCTATTTTGGTTTAGTAAGCATTTTTATTTTTACTGTTAAATGCAATATAAGAGGTTCCTTTACTTTGAAGCTTATTTTGTTATTTTTGTAAATAACATTAATATCAACAGGTGTTTTGATGTGCAATTCAATATCTTCTTGTTTTAATTCCTCACCATTTATAAAAAGTTTAGCAGATGGAGGCATCTCTACAAGCAAGGATTTTATGGAACCATCTATATACTTAGCCTTAGCATCTACATCAGCTTCTAGGTACATATTTAAATGGGATTCTGAATCAACTTCCTGTCTATGGCTAAGAGATATCTCAGCTGAATCAATATTATGCTTTATAGTTGCTATTAAGTCTGTTGTTTGTACTTCAAAGGTCTTCGAGGAAAAAGATTTGCCCTTGGGCAATCTAAGGG
>JALUFA010000235.1 GCA_027052485.1 Hydrogenothermaceae bacterium | reverse complement strand
CTAGACTTCCATCCAGCTTTCCTTGCATAATCTATAATCGCTTCCATTCCTGTCTTTCCACATGCTTCACATTTTTCCATTTTAGACAGGTCTAGATTTTCTACAGCTTGTATACAGTTTAGGTCTAGGTATCTGGCTGTTTCGTATGGATAGTAGTGGCTAAGGTCTGTGCTTATTACAACTACGACATCATCTCTACCATCTTTTATATCTTCTATTACCTTCTCTACAACCTGATATGGTACCTGACCGTACACAACAGGAATGATAGAAAAGTCTTTCAATACCATCTGTAAAAATGGAACTTGCACTTCTAAGGAATGTTCCCTTGCATGAGGTAATGTATTAAGCGTTATAGGTAGCTCAGGGTGTTTTTGTACGAACTTTTCTATCTCTTCTTTATCAACCGGAACTTTGCCGAGAGGTGTTTCCCAGTAGTCGTAGTATCCAAAGGATATACCAGCAAACGGTACAAAGTGAGAGGGCCCTATTAGTAAAACTTTATAATGTTTATTTGGGTCCAAGTTTAAAAACTGTTTATAGCTGTAGGCTGCTGTTGGCCCAGAGTATATGTATCCTGCATGCGGACTTATTACCGCCTCTGGTTTTACGTTGTATAATGGAGCCATCTCTAAAAAGTATTCAAGCATTCTTCTCAGTTCTTCAGGGTCTCCTGGATAAAACATATTACTTACAGCAGGTTCTCTTACTGCTACACTCATCTTTATATCCCCCTAGTTTCTTTTACTCTTAAAATTAAGACAAAAAAATCTTAATGCAAGATTAATTTTATAATAGTGGACTCAAGTTTTATATTTATAGATATATGCAAATATACGGGCTACAACTTCGTACAGTTCAATAGGTATTTCTTCTCCAATATCAAGCTTTGAAAGCAGTTCTACAAGCTCTTTGTCTTGCTTTATAGGTATTCCATGTTCTTTTGCCACTTTTATTATCTTTTCAGCAATCTTTCCTTCGCCTTTTGCCACCACTTTGGGAGCGGTATCCTTTAAAGCCTCATATTTTAAAGCTACAGCCTTTTTTCTATTCATACTTTTTTATCTACACTTTTTCTTTCTGTAAGAATAGTGCTAATCTCTGGAGTAGGTTTGGATACATTTATCTTTACAAACGGAAAGTTAGATTGTAGTTCCTTGTAAAACCCAGAGAGATTTTTTGATAGATTTTTGGCTAACTTTTCGTTATTTACATATATATTAATCATTAAAACAGACTTTTCTTGGTATAGGATATGTACTAAAACTCTACCAACATCTGTAAACTCCAAGTTTAAAAATACATTATGGGTAGTTTTTGCATTGGTTTTAACAGGTCTGTATATAAACTCACTAACCTTTAAATCTGGGAGGAGAATAGGAAGGTACGTAAAAAATGTGTTTGTCGCTTTTGAAAGGGTCTGGTAGTTTTCTATAGAGCTCAAAAATTTTTTTGCAGTTTCTTTTAGGTCGTTGGGAGAAGTATCATCATCTAAAATTTTTAGCAGTTTACCTTTTAAATCATCTTTTACAGATTCACCTTTTTTTAGTTTCCTTTCAAAGAATATGCCCGTATTAAACAGCCGATTTTTCAGCTCCTCCCCAGAAAATAGATAAGTTGTTATAAAAAATTCTGAGAATAGATGTTTGTACTTTGAAGATAGCACATTAAACATCTGATAAATGTTTTGGCTTTTTTGATTTGTTAATATCTGCGTTAGGTAATCAGACTTTATTTCAGGCTTTGGTTTTAACGGTAAAATTCCTAATAGTCGGAGCTTTACTATTCCTTTATCAGGGGTTGGTAGTATCTGCAGTAATAGCTGAGTGTTTTTTTGAAGTGGTATCTCAGACTGAACCTCTACTAATGTTCCTTTTATTTTGAGGACAACTCCTCCCGAAGGTAAAACATCAACTACCTCGGCTTTTACATTTTCTCCAGACTTGAGCTGCGCTCCCCTTATTAATGTTTTAACTATATTTAAAAACTCAGCTTCTACACTTAAAGGTTTGAGGT
>JALUFA010000234.1 GCA_027052485.1 Hydrogenothermaceae bacterium | reverse complement strand
GTTATACTCTATATCTATTTCATCTACAGCCTCTCCATACTCTGGAGAAAAACTTTTTAGCTCTAGTTTGTTTTCTTTTAATGTAAATTTTATTGGTTTTGTGTCTCCCTCAACAACAGCTGACACTCTTTTTACTGCTTCTATCAGCTCTTTTTTGTTTACCTTTATCTGTCTTGAAAACTCTGTAGGAAGAACCTTAGTGTAGTCTGGGAAAGCTCCTTCTAATAGGCGGCTCATCAGTATCCATTCCTGCGATTTAAAGAAGGCGTACTGGTCTGTGGCTGCCACCTCCACATCTTCCATGCCAGTTAGTAGTTTTTTTAGTTCATTGAGGGATTTTTGAGGGATTATGATTGAAATTTCTCCTGCTCCTGTTTTTTGAGTGTTGTAAAGGGCTAATCTGTGTCCGTCTGTAGCAACAACGTCTATCTGATTGTTATCAACTGTTTTAAACAGTGCACCCTGTAGGGCAAATCTGCTTTCTTCCTTTGATGCAGCATATAAGGTTTTGTTTATTGCGTTTTGAAGTTCTTGACCGCTTATTAAAAAGGCATTTTCGGCTGGGAATGGGTAAAGCTTAGGAAAATCTTCTGGAGGCGATGTTGGTAGCGAGTACTTTGTTTTGCCAGATTTTATTTTAAGATTGCTGTCTTCTAGTTTTATATAAACCTTTTCACTTGGTAAAAGTCTTGCTATGTCGTTTAGTTTTTTTGCGTTTATGCAGGCTACACCTTCTTTTTCGACCTGTGCAAAAGCCGATATACTAACATGTACCTCAAGGTCTGTTCCCTGTACGTTTAGTTTGTTTTCCTTTGCCTCAAGCAAAAAGTTTGACAGTATTGGAAGGGGAGATTTTTTTTCGGTAGCAGAGATTGCTTTTTTTAGTATATCCTGTAGTACTGATTTGTCAATAATGACTTCCATTTAGTTGACCCTCCGCTGATAAAGGGGAAAATTAGGTTTTATTTTAACATTTTTAAGCTTCTACCTTTGGATACTTTTTGTTTTTGTCTATTTTATGGATGTCTTCTAGTGCAAACTTATTTTCCTTTAAAAAGGAGTAAATCTGTTTTGCATCGTCTAAACTTTTAAATGCAAACACGAGACCACAATGAGGATATATCTCTTTTGGAACTGGAAGCATTACGTATTTTTGGTCTAAACCTTTTTCTCTTAAAAAGTTATTTGCCCTTATTCCCTCTGCCACAGACACGAATGTTATTAAGTATTTGGGTTTGTTGAATGGGATAATATCAATGAGATGTTTTTTTATGTGAAGCTTTACTCCTAGGGAAACAAATTTGATTTTATCCCAGATGCTCTCTCCCTTAAACCCTGTACCTCTTTCTATAATGGCTATGTAGGTACCGTTTTCCTCTTTAAACTCAACGAGTTTGTTTCCGGTTTCGTAGCACCAGATTTCAACGTCCTTTTTGAAAGCTTTATCATCGGCTAAGACTTTAAGCTTTTCTCCTACCGGTATCTCTTTAAGCTTTCTTGAAACAAGGGTCAAAGGTAGCGGGCAGAAAAGCCCCCTTGTGTCTACTTCTTGCATACCAGTTTCCCTAAAGGTTCTCCTCCAAGCAAGTGCCAGTGGATATGGAAAACTTCCTGTCCTGCGTCTTTCCCGCAGTTTACTATCAGTCTAAAACCGGTTTCAGCTATACCTTCCTGTTTTGCTATCTCGTTTGCCTTTAGTATTAGATGGCCTATCAGAGGCTTGTGTCTTCCTTCAAGGTAAAGGTTGTTTGGTATATGCTCTTTAGGGATTATTAAAATGTGAACTTTTGCCTGTGGGTTTATATCTCTAAATGCCATTATAAGGTCATCTTCGTAAACTATATCTGCAGGTATCTCTTTGTTTACAATCTTACAAAAGACACAGTCAGACATCTTTTTTTCCTCCTAATGTTATTTGTTTTGACTTTTTTAATGCTTCTTCTTTCAGCATCTCTAGAAGCTTATCTATGTTCCATCCTTCTTTTGTTGACACGATAACAGACTTTCTATCGGTGAT
>JALUFA010000233.1 GCA_027052485.1 Hydrogenothermaceae bacterium | reverse complement strand
CCAAAGGAGAGAAGAAGGTTCAATTATTACTATCTCAATGAAAAAAATATCCTTTACATTTAGCCCCCAATTAAACTCTTTTGTCGTCTCTGATTCACATACAGGCGATTATGCAGTAATTCCCGTTGAATAACAGTGGGAGGTTTACTCCCACTCAATTGTTCCTGGAGGTTTTGATGTAATATCGTAAACTACCCTGTTTACTCCTTGAACTTCGTTGATTATTCTTCTCATTATTCTATCCATTACCTCGTAAGGTAATCTAGCCCAGTCGGCAGTCATACCATCTGTAGACTCAACAGCTCTAACGGCAATAACCTTTTCATAGGTTCTGTAATCTCCCATTACACCTACGGTCTTTATAGGGAGCAGCACGGCGAAAGACTGCCATAGATCTCTGTATAAACCTGCATTTTTTATTTCTTCTACTACTATTGCATCTGCTTCTCTTAATGTCTCAAGGTCCTGTTCGTTTACTTCCCCTATTATTCTTATAGCAAGACCTGGTCCTGGGAATGGTTGTCTGTAAACAATCTCATCTGGAAGGCCCAACTCTTTTCCAAGCTCTCTAACTTCGTCTTTGAATAGTTCTCTGAGAGGCTCTATCAGTTTTAGGTTCATCTTTTCTGGTAGGCCACCTACATTATGGTGGGTCTTAATAACGGCAGATGGTCCTTTGACAGATACACTTTCTATAACATCAGGATATAAGGTTCCCTGTACTAAAAACTCAACGTCAGGGATTTTTTTCGCCTCTTCTTCAAAAATTTCTATAAATAAGTTCCCAATGATTTTTCGCTTTTGTTCTGGGTCTGTAATTCCTTTTAAAGCTTCTAGAAATCTATCTTTTGCGTCTACTACAATAAGAGGGATATGGAAGTTTTCTCTAAATGTTTTTTCTACCTGCTCCCTTTCTCCTTTTCTTAAAAGACCATTATCCACAAATATACATGTTAGATTGTCTCCTATTGCTTTGTGTACCAGTACTGCTGCAACTGATGAGTCTACGCCCCCAGATAAAGCACATATTGCCTTTTTGTCTCCAACAGTTTCCCTTATCTCTTTGATTTTTTCCTCAATAAAATTCCCCATAGTCCAGTCAGGGGTAATGCCACATATACCTTCAGCAAAGTTCCTTAAAATTTCTTTCCCCATATAAGTGTGGGAAACTTCAGGATGAAATTGGACTCCCCATATTTTTTTCTCTTTATTTCTTATGGCGGCAAATGGTGCGTTAAACGTGCGTGCTATTGGTTCAAAACCTTCAGGTAGTTCTAACACCCTGTCTCCATGGCTCATCCAAACATGGATGTAGTTTGGAATATCTTTAAACAAGTCTTCGTGGTTAAGTATTTCCAGTTCAGCTCTGCCATACTCGTGTTTTTCTGCTTTATCAACCTTTCCACCAAAGTGGTCTGTTATAAGTTGTAATCCATAACATATTCCTAAAATAGGAAGACCTAAATTAAAAACCCTTTCATCAGGTTTTGGTGCATTAGGTTCGTACACAGATGCAGGTCCACCAGAAAATATTATCCCTTTAGGATTGTGTTTTTTAATCTCTTCAATAGATGCGTTATAGGGCAAAATCTCACTGTAAATATTAGATTCTCTAATTCTTCTAGCTATTAACTGGGTATACTGGGAACCAAAGTCTAAAATAACGATTCCTTCGTGTTTCACACTTTACCTCTTGTTTTTAAATTTAAGACCTTTAATTATAAAACATAAGCCCTATAAAATGGTATGCGCTATTTATATGAGCTTTTTATTGTAAGATTTCCTATGTCCTGCTATTGCAATTTTTTTATACGGATATATAATATAAGTAGTAATGCAAAATAAAAAGAGGAGGATGCAGGATGGCAAAACTAAAACCACTTTACGATAGAGTTGTTATCAAACCTATCGAAGAAAAAGAAGAAAAAACTCCATCTGGAATTATTATCCCTGACACGGCAAAAGAAAAACCATCAGAGGGAGAGGTAATCGCAGTTGGTGAAGGTAGACTTCTAGAG
>JALUFA010000232.1 GCA_027052485.1 Hydrogenothermaceae bacterium | reverse complement strand
ATTAAACTTAATATTTAATTCGGAAAAAGGCAAAATTTCTTTATATCTCAACTTTACTTAGAGCGGATTTTAGTTTTTTTACAGCCTGCGATTTTATCTGGGAAATCCTAGACATTGATATGCCTAAAGCTTGTGATATCTCCTTTAAATCTTTCTCTTCAAAGAATATCATTTGAATAACTTTTTTTTCTTTTTCTGAAAGCGTAGATAACGCTTCATTTATCTTTTCTCTTAGCTCTACCTTTTGGGCGTATTCCTCAGGAGTTTCTAACTTTGATATAAGCGTATCTACAAACTTTAGGTCTTCGGTATCTCCAATAGCTTTCTCTATTGATAGGAATATTGCTGAGTTTGAAAGAGGTATATTCATATTTTCATCAACAACTTCACCTTTTTTGATTTTATCCCTTATTCCTCTAGGAACAATATCTAGACTTCGTAGGTAGTCCAAAATTTCGCCTCTTATTTTTATGTAAGCGTAGGTTGAGAATTTGGCTTTTTCTTTATCATACTTATCTATTGCCTTTAAGAGTCCAATAACTCCTACATTCACAAGCTCATCAAACTCAATTTCTCCTTTAGGTAAACGATAGTAGATTTTACTGGCTACTTTTTTTACCAGTTGCAGGTTTTCTAGAACTATTTTTTCTTTTTCCTCTTTCTGCATATCCATTACTTTTTCAGAAAGCCCATTAGTTTATTCCAGAAGTTTTCTTTCTCTACCTTTACCTCTTCCCCTACCTCCTTTGCAGCTATTTCTATAATTGCTTTTGTAAATGGGTCTGATGGATACTCTTCGGCAACGAGTTTCTTCTGTTTTATAGCTTTTTTTACATTTTCGGAAAATGGAAGCCATCCAGGAGAATCTATATTTTTATTTAGGAACCTTTTTGCTGAGTTGTTTAGCCTCTCGTAGGTATTTATTGCCTCATTTTTGTTTTTACACATATTAACAACAAGTTTAAAGTCTGCGTAGTCGTAAATTTTGTATATAGATTTCATAAGTGCGTAGGCATCCATTATAGCTGTTGGCTCTGGAGTTGTTATAATGTATGACTTGCTGGATGCCCTAACGAAAGATGTTACCTTGTTGTCAACACCTGCAGCTGTGTCAATAACAATAAAATCATAGTTCTGGGAAAATTCTGCCAAGTCGGTAATAACTTTGTTTATCAGGTAATCCTCAAAAGTATCTAAACTATCTAAACCGGACAGACCCGGTAAGATATCAAAGCCCTTTGCTGAGAGGACAATATCTTCTGGTTTTTTACCTTCTATAAGGGACTTTATTGAGTTTTGGGGTTTTAGGTTTAAGATAACGTGAACGTCTGCCATTCCAACATCGGCATCTATGAGGAGTACCTTTTTATCAAATTTGTTAGCTAGCACATAAGAAAAGTTAACCGCAAAGTTGGTTTTGCCAACTCCACCTTTTCCGGAAGCTACAGAAACAAACTTGCTGTACTTTTCCTTATTATTCTTATTTACAAGCTCAAGAAGTTTTTGTGCTTGCTGGTTTACATTCATTATTTTTCACCAAGTATAAACTGAGCCATATTCTCAGGAGTAAGTATTTCTATATCTTCTGGAACTCTTTGGCCTGTGCTTATGTAAGAAACAGGTAAGCCGGTTTTTATTGGGAGATTTAATAGTATTCCTGGTCTAGATGTTTCATCAATCTTTGTGAAAAAGAGGGATTTTACAGGAAAGTAAGCTTTATAGTTGTTAACTACCGATAGAGCTTCTTCTGGATTGTAGTTACAACTTATAGTTAATACGGCTTCCATCCAGTCAAATCCACCTCTAAGTATCTCTTTAACCTCTCCGAGTTTCCATGAGTCGTAGTGGCTTCTACCTACAGTATCAATGAGTACTACATCAATATCGGCAAGTTCTAATAAAGTTTTACGAAGTTTTTTTGAATCCCCTACTGTAAAAAATGGGATTTTTAGGATGTTTGCATAGAATCTAGCCTGTTGAATTGCTCCAACCTTAAATGTGTCTGTAGAGATAACTGCGATTTTTAGGTTCTTGTTAAGGAGAAAGTCAGACGCTATTTTAAAAAGGTTAGTAGTTTTTCCAACTCCAGTAGGACCAACGAAGGTTATAACTTTAAACTTAGAGTTCTCTGATTTTGATACATCAAAGTCCCCAACAAATTTTATCTTTTGCTCTATTCCCTTTTTTAAGGCTTCTTTAAATGTTGCCTCGTTTAAGTCCATTTTGCCACTTTCAAGGTCTAGACCGCAGGCTGGCTGAACTATCTCTTTAGCAACATCCAGTTCAACACCTTTTTCTAGAAGTAGTTGTATTAAGTCGAGGGCTTCACCGGTAAACTCTTTTAACTCTTCATATATATTTTCTGATACTGCTGGAGAGGGATTTGTAGCAGCTGAAGATGTAGGTTGCAGAGAAACGTTCTTGAGTTTTTCCTCAATGATATTTTCCACTTTTTCCAGAATTTCGTCAAATTTTACGATAGGTTCTACTGGTTTAACATCTTCTTTTTCAACAAATAGCTTGTATTTTTTCTTTTTTGAAAAGGGGTTCCACCAGCTTTTTTCTGTAAATTCTTCATAGTATAAAATTCGTACATTATCACCTAGCTCTTGTTTAGCCTGATTTATAAGCTCTTGAAGGTCTTCTCCTTCGTAAACCTTAATTTCCGTTTGCATCTACTCTACCTATAATGTTTATTTTAACTTTTGGGTCTAGCTCACTATACGACAAAACTGCATAGTTTGGTAAGTAAGGTTCTATCATTTGCTTTACGTATCTTCTTATTGCTGGAGATGTTAGTAGTACCGGAGATGCCTGATTCATAACAAACTTTTCGGCAGCTTTTGTAAGTTGTGAAATGAGATTTTGGATAAAGGCAGGTTCTACAGGAGGAAGCCCTCCTTCTGCATTTTTTATCTTTTCAAGGATTTCATCTTCTATCTGTGGAGATAGGGTTACTGCATACAGATTGCCGTTTTTTGCATACAGGGAAGTTATTAATCTATTTAGTGACTGTCTTACAAACTCTGTTAGCAGGTCTGGGTCATGGGTTTTGGAGATATTATCTGACAAGGTTTCAATTATTGTTAGTAGATCTCTGATAGGGACACCTTCTTTTAGCAGATTTTGTAGTACTCTGTGGAGTATGTTTAAAGGTACTTGGTCTGGGACGATTTCTTTTACTATTGGATACTTTTTAGCAACTGCATCAACTAGTTCTTTTGTCTCAGCTCTACCAAGTATCTCATGGGCGTGTTTCTTAATTACTTCGGATAGGTGGGTTATTAAGACAGTTGGAATATCAACTACTGTGTATCCAAGCATTTTGGCTTTGTCTTTTTCTTCTGGTTTAATCCAGTAAGCATCAAGACCAAAAGCTGGGTCTTTTGTTGGAATTCCATCTATCGGGCCTTTTGTGTTTCCTGTATCAATTGCTAAGTAGTGGTCTGGCATAACTTCTCCCCGTGCGACTTCAATACCACGGATTAGAATACGGTACTCTCCTGGAGATAGTTCAAGGTTATCCTTAATATGAATGAGTGGAACTATTAAGCCCAGTTCTTTTGTTAGCTGTTTTCTTAAAGCTTTAATCCTTTTAACAACTTCCCCGTTTTGGGATTCATCTACGTAAGGAATAAGGCCATATCCGATTTCAAATGTTATTGTTTCTGGTTGAGTTATAAGCTCTTCAGGACTTTCTTCTTCTTTCTCTTCTGCTTCTTTTAAAAGCTCTTTGGCTTTTTCTTCTTCCTCTTCAATTTTCTTTTGTTCCATAGTTTTTTGAACTATATAGGCTGTTATAGCTAGGATTGCAGCTAAAAAGAAAAATGGAAGGGTAGGCATTCCTGGAACAATACCAATAATAAAGAGGGCAATAGATGCCATATATAAAGCTCGTGGAAAGCTTAAAAGTTCTTTGACAATTTCGCTTCCTAGGTTTTCTTTGGCTACAGCCCTTGTAACCATTAAGCCTGCAGCGGTGGACGTGATTAATGATGGTATCTGGGAAACAAGACCATCACCTACTGTAAGGATTGTAAATGTTTTTAAAGCTGTTGCAAAATCCATCCCATGCTGAAATACACCTATAGCAATACCACCAATTATATTGATAAGGGTAATAATTATCCCTGCAATAGCATCACCACGGATAAACTTGGCGGCACCATCCATAGCGCCATAGAAGTCTGCTTCTTTTTGTATCTGTTCTCTGCGTCTTTTTGCCTCTTCTTCGTCTATCAAACCTGCGTTTAGGTCTGCGTCTATTGCCATCTGTTTACCTGGCATTGCATCAAGGGTAAACCTGGCTGCAACTTCGGCGATCCTTTCTGTACCTTTAGTGATTACTATATAGTTAATTACAACGAGAATAATAAAAACTATTATCCCTACAATAAAGTTTCCGCCAACTACGAACTCACCGAAGGCTTTTATAACCTGCCCTGCTGCATCTGGACCTTCATGCCCGTGTAGGAGTATTCTTCGGGTAGTTGCAACATTTAGAGAGAGTCTAAAAAGTGTTGCTAGTAGAAGTAATGATGGGAAAGACGCTAGTTCCAAGGGATTGTTTATATAAATAGTAGCCATAAGTATCACAAGGGAAAATGTAATACTTGCCGTTAAAAGAATGTCAAGGAGAAATGGGGGCACAGGAAGAATCATAGCCCCCAGTATGGCTAGTATTAAAGCAACGACTATAATATCGGAGTGTTTTTGTATTTTTAAGAAATATGAGTATAAGGTTTCTGACATTACAGGTTAGGTTTTACTCCGCCTGATACTTTTGGTAAGTAGAAATAGCATTTTTTATGTACTCTTTCAACCCCAGAGCATCGTTTTCTGCTAAGTGCTGAGATAACTGCATATCAAACATATCCCAGTACATCTTTGATGCAAATGAAGAATTAAACAAACCTTCAGGAATTGTTTTTCTAAATTCTTTAACAATCATTCTTGTAAAAATCGCCTCAAAGTTGGTTGCTATATCATCTATGCTTTTTTTAGTATTTAAACCTTGAATATCCCAGTATGGAGTAGGCATTGCTTCTGTTAAAATTTTCATACTACATCACCTCAATTTTTGCATGGATTTTTCCTGCATCCTTCATGGCCTGAATAATAGCAATAAGGTCTCTAGGGGAAACTCCTAGTTCGTTTAAAGCCTGAACTAGATCTTTTAATGTTGGCTTTTCTATACCAAAAATTCTTCCTTTTTCTTCAACAACTGTAGTTGCAACATTTTGGGTCTGGACGGTTTGCCCTCCTGATAACGGAGGTGGTTGAGAGATTACTGGAGTCTTTTTCACTTCTACGTATATATTCCCATGGGAAACATAGACGGGTGTTTCAAGGACAATGTCGCCACCCATAACAACCGTTCCGGTTCTTTCATCAATAACAATTACAGGTTCATTATCTACAGGTATTTCTAGGTTTAGGATTGTTGATACAAACTTCATTTTATCTTTTACGGTAGGAGGAACTGAGACTTTTACTGTAGATACATCTATAGCTTTAGCTATTTTCATTTTGAACGCTTTATTTATTGCATCCTGTATGCTGGTAGCCATGTGAAAATCAGGTTTCTTTAATGTAAGGGTAATGTCTTTCATCTGAGAGAATGAAAATGGTAAATCCCTTTCTACAATTCCGCCATTAACAACTATGCCGGTAGTTGGGAAGTTTTTCTGTACCTTTCCACCTTTGTTAGAAACAGAAAATCCTCCACCTGTTGAGACAGGTCCCTGAGCGAATGCGTAAACTTTGCCGTCTGGACCTCTTAAAGGTGTTCTTATGAGTACTCCATTTGATATATCTTTGGCATCGCCTAGTGAACTTACGTGTACGTCAAATCTCATACCGCTTTTTGCAAATGGAGGTAATGAACCTGTAACTATAACTGCAGCAGCGTTTTTGGTTTTTATCTGGTTTGGGTCTATGTAAACCCCCATTTTACGTAGCATATTTGCTATGGTGTAAAGGGTGTAAATACTGGTTGTACCGTCTCCTGTACCATTTAGACCAACAACAATACCATATCCAACGAGGAAGTTTCCCCTTACACCTTCTACGTTTACCTCGGTACCAATCTTAACTTTCGTTTTTGCTAGAGCTAAACCTATTAAAATAAGCAGTATTATTAAGGCTTGTTTTACCATCTTAGAAAGGCCATATCTTAGCAAAGAATTTGTATAACCATCCAGGTTCTTCGGTGTCTGCAAAAAATCCTTTTCCGTTGTACTCTACGTACATATCGGAAATTCTTGAAGAATCTACAGAGTTATCCTGCTGAATATAAGTAGGCTTTACGATACCTGATATTCTAAGTATCTGGGTGTCATCGTTTATTTTGATAACCTTTTTACCTACTACAAAAAGATTTCCATTTGGGTACACTTTTACAACCCTTGCAGTTATTGTAGCGATAAGTTTTGCACTTCGTGAGGTGCTTCCCTTGCCTTTGTAGTTGTGGCTACTTCCGGCATTAACTCCAAGTATTGGACTTTTGTTTATAAGCGGTTTACCTAAAACAGTAGGAGATGGAAAGCCTAGGTTCATATTGCTATTTTCTGAACTTCCGCTCTGAGTAGCACCCTGTCCTTTAACATTTTCAACAATTTTTATCGTTATTGTGTCTCCTACCCTGTATGCTTTATCATCGGAAAAGAGGTTGTCGTAGCCTGTGTACAGTGAACCGGGAGGCCTTTTTATGTTTTCATCTATAATTTCTGGAGGTTTTGGATTAAAAGGTCTCATATTTATCTTTTTGGCTCCGCTTCCACAGGAAGAAAGGAAAAATGCAGAAAGAATTCCTAAAACTGTCCCGATAAGAAAAGTACCTTGTTTATTCCAATAACTTTGCATTGTATCACCTTCCCTGAGGAAAGATTCCTTACTTTAATAATATCTCCAAGTTCTCCATTTTGGAGAGCTCTTCCTAAAAGTTCAATCTTGAAAGCTCCTCTCTGGTATATAACCTTTACATTACTATTTCTTCGGACTAAGTAATTTTTTAATAAGTCTCTGTAGGTTATAGGTTCTCCTTCTTTGATGTTTCTTCTCAACTTTTTACCGAGGACATCATTTAAATCCTTTATGTACTCTTTATTAGGTTTGACTTCTACTTGAGAAATTTTTATGTTTAAAGGAGTAATCTTAAGCCCTCGAGGCAAGAAATGCTTTGCCACTACAGCTTTTGTGAGTTTTACGTACCTAACACTTGCTGAAAGTTCTCTATCTGTCGGTACTAACCTTATAGAAAGATATATATAACTGCTGGTTTTTCCTTTCGGAGTTATTTTTATAGAGTAATTGCCTACCACTTCAACTTTTTCTGGCGAAACCGTGATTTTTTTTATACGTATGTTTTTATAGTGCTTTTTTATGTATCTTGTTATTACTGGGATAAGGTCTTGAGCTGTTATCTGCTTTTTGTTTAAAACAACAATCGTTTTATCTCCAATTATTTTAACTTTCTTAACATCTATAAGATTTTCTACTAAGCGTTGTTGTACTAG
>JALUFA010000231.1 GCA_027052485.1 Hydrogenothermaceae bacterium | reverse complement strand
CATAATTCTGACCATTCTTTCCTATATCAGCATAAGGAGAATCTACATTCTCTAAGAAGTCCATCACAACAGCATACTCAGAAGGAAGAGGTAACTGGGAGTAAGAGATAGGAACAGAGTTAGAACCACCAGAAGGACAGTTAAGAATTGCCCACCCTTTCGTAGAACGATTTGTAACAACATAAGTTGAACGGATAGTTAAAACAGGATTTCCATTTTTATCAGTTTGAAATTTTAAAGGTACTTTTGGTTCCTTTATAGAGATACCGTATCCAGCATGTTCTACATCCTGCTGTAAAACCTCTTCTCCTACAATAGATGAAATAGTAACCGACGTCCTACCTGTTCCTGTTAGAAACTTTTTAAAAAGACGAGTATACCCGTAGTAAATAGCAACCAAAAGGAAAAGAGAAATACCCAGAACAACAATAAGTTCAACTAAAGATAAACCTCGCCTTTTCATTGTCTGTTCCTTACAATAGTATCACCAGAAATTTTGTTAAACCTGTCCCTATACTTCCAGCAAACAGTAAGCCTTACCTCTTTAACCTGATAGTTAGGGTTATCGGTAACCTGGTAATAAAGACCGAACCTGTAAGTTTTACTTCCCACTGTTCTTTCAATGTAATTTTTAGTTAACGCATCTGAACAGTTGGTAGCTCCATTGTTAAGCTTGGTCTCTGTAACATCTTGGTATGGTAGGCTTTTAACAGCCTCAAGCCTGCTATAGAGAATGTTAGAAGCTTCACGGAAGAGAGCTCTCTTCACCGAATATTTTTCAAAATACAGTGCTGCAGCCAAAAGCCCTAAAAGAACAACTACCGCTATAACAGCTGCTATCAAAACCTCAATAAGAGTAAAACCCTTCCTTACCTGCACTTCCTTCTTCCTCTGGAATCTACATAGGTTTGTCCCATCCTCAAACGTAAACCGTCTGAAATAACGCAACTGACATCAGGGTGTAAGTTTAAATCACCCCGAAAAACAATACTTCCTCTGCTCATTAAACCCTTAGAATAGATACTAATAGTTCCAGAATAGGGATTATTCAGGTTAACAGTTTCTTCCCTGTTCGTATCCAGGTCCTTCACCGTTAAAGTATTCCCATTCGCAGTCACCTTAAAAGATTTCCCCTCTGAGAGAGCAATCATCCTCTCTTTGCTTATCAATGTATAGATAAGTCTTGTATCCCTTTCAACACTGTTCTTCTTACTCCACTTAGTGTACTCTACAAAACCAAGTGTCAGAATTAATCCAACTATCACAAAAACAACAACCAGTTCAATAAGAGTAAAACCTTTCCTTATCAAACTACATCTCCAGCCACAAAAGTAGAGTTCCCATATAAGAATTTGAAGGGTAAATAAAAGGAGGTGCAGATTCTGGAGTTATACCGGTAAGCCAGTTTGTTGTCCTATAATATTCTCCAGGAAGTGTTTTCCTAATATTAGACTGATTTTCTGATGAAATATATTTTAACTTAACCTGTTTAATATTTGAACCAGAAAGCTGTAACAAAAGTGTCCCATAAAGATTTGTTATACCATAAGCATCACAATTTACAGGCGAGTCTATAGACCATCCTAAAGCACAATTCAAAGCCCAAACTCTTGATCTTCCCCCAACTTTACAAGGAGCCATTGTAGGTTGGCTGGTTGTAAAAATAACAACATTATTTTTTGTTACAGTAGGATTAGAAAGCTCTTTTTCCTTTAAATACTCTCCTTCTCTTTCGTCTAATGGTATAAACCAACCAAACTCAACTCCTAAATTCTTTAGTTCTGATCTGAATTTGCAAATAGCTTTATCAAACACATCATTTAAGCCTGAATTTCCAATAAAGTTAGAAATAGGAGAACCAACAGCGGGTATCAGTTTAAAAGCATCTATACTTTCAGCCGGGATTGGTGGAACTAAAACAACATAATCAAAGTTTTTGTAATCTCCAGTATTAGGTAAAATAGGAATACCAAATAAGAAATTCCTATTTACCGGACTTGGAGCACAACCTTTAACAAAATCCCCAAAACTTAAGCAAATTTCTGGAACTTTCTCTGCATCATCTGTTTTATAAAACCACTTTCCTGTTCCAAAATAAACATACCACTTATCAAAGCAAGGCATTACTTCCACTTTTGACGTTACAGGAGGAAGAGAAGTAAATGAAATTGACATATTACTACACATTTGAGCGAATCCTTTGCCAGCGAAAAAGCCTCCCTGTTTCTTTACGACATTACACACTTCTTCAGAAGATAGAGCACCTATATCTACAACAGTCCAATTATCTGGTCCACCTTTAAGAGGATAAAGAATGGCACCATTACTTCCTTTTCCTGCCAATACTATTAAACCACCTCCAAACCCATCCACCTGTTGTTTAGAATAGCCAAAAATTAAATAATCAGTATTACCATCATCGTTAAGATCTGCTCCTTCTTTGAATATCTTTCCTGCAAAAGCATTAGTTATTCCAGTATCTATTTCCTTCAATTTCCTTCCAGAGAGTAAATCCAAAACAAATATTTTCAAAGTGTTGCTGTCTCCTGAATATTCCCCCTTATAATTTACAGGGCCTGAAACAAAAACTACATAATACTTGCCATTTTCCTTTATTATTCCCGGTCCTGAATATGTAAATCCCAAATCTTTATCAGTAAACTCCCATAGAAATTTAGGTTTCTCAGGATTTGTAATATCTAAAGCGAAATAGGAAGACAACCCCACACAGGAAGAACCTGAACAGGTATCGGATGGAGGATTTACTGCTGAAGGATCATCAGAACCGGTTGCTCCACCTAAACGCATACCTCCTATAAGGATTTTCCTATCCGGTTTTCCATCTCCATCAGAATCAAGATCAACAACATAAGGCGTTAAATCAACGAAATAGAGGTGACAATAATCCGGATCGGCAAGATATCTTAGGTAAGGAAGAGCGTTTTTCGGGATAAATGCCCAGAGTTCTTCTCCCAAAAGTTCTTTCCCGACATCTGAACGGCTATTATCCAGCTCTGCAGGGTGTTTAGCATCTGCTCTTTTCTTTAGATAACCCAACCTAAAAGCATGAAGCATCCCATCATTGGAACCTACGTAAATAACACTATAACTCGGATACTTAACAACAACAGGTGAAGAGTAAACAATATCTCCCAACTTCCATGTATCACCATCATCATCTATTTTTCTATTCCTACATCCAGGAATATCCTTACCTCTTATGTAATCTACTAAAAGAGATTTATCATCATTCAAACAGTAAGGCAGGTTATTTCCTAAGAAATTGGCAAACTTGTTAAGATTTGATACATCAAAGGACACTAAAGAATTACCAACTTCCGTATAAATAACTCTATCTTTAGGAGAAAGATAAGATAATTTTTCTCCAGTCTCAAACAGTGGATTTAAATACTCAGGAGAGTCATAAGTAGCTACTTTTTTAACAATATTACCTTTAGAGTCACTCTGATATTTAGTTATAACAAGATTTCCATTTTCAAAGGTCCAGTCCAGAATATAATCTTTCAATATATCAAGAACTTTATTTCTATTAGTATCTTCTCTTATATTTTGAGCAAGCTTTGTATTTAAAAACCACCAAGTATAAACATAACCTATCCACGAAACCCTATCATTCCCAAAATTTTTATGAGAGTAGAACATACTCTGACAAACGACAGCTCCTTTTACATTCTTCTTAGAAATAGAACCAACAGAAGTTCCTGAGGTCGGAGAAAGAATTTTCTCAAAAACTTTTCTTAAATCCTCTTCAAGGTCCTTTCCATTAGTAGCAGCAAAAAAGTCATCTGGTTGACCGTCTCCACTTGAATCCCATTCTGAACAGCAACCATCATAAGAACCATTTGGGTTACAACTATCAACTGGCCAATTAACCTTTCTTGAATTCTCAGGAAAACCTTCAAAAGGATAAGGCCAATTATTGGAACATGTATCCTTAAAACTACCAAAAGCAGCTATAGTTTCCATTGAATTTTTACCTTCCTTAGAATGACTAAATGCATAAAGAGTAAAAATCTCTGCTGTCTGGTTACCTTCAATATCATCTCTTAAATCATTAACATGCATATCATAGGCTGGTTTAACTGGATCTTCATCTCCATTCCATTCGCCGTCAGAAACTAATACTACGTAGCTTTTCCTACATGGCAAAGGAAAGAGATTTCCGTTTATTTCCATATAATATGGATCTTTATAAGACTCTCTTTCTATATAACGATAATTGCCTTCGTAATAGTGTTCATCTTCCTGTTTCAAAAAATCTTCCACTTCCCACATAGCTTCTCCAGTAGGAGTGCCAGCATAAGGAATTTCATTCTGAACTTTTTCTATTAACTTATCCAAATCTCTTTCATAAAAAGAGTATCTAACTTCTCCATATCTACCATTAGAGGCAAAAACCATAAAGCTCATATCAACTTTATCAAAGTTATCCTGTAAAACTCCATGTCTTTCCGAAGCATTAATAATAACATCCGCTCTTCGTGTTCCTTTCCATTTATTAAAAGGGCAAGAACTGCCTTCCCTCCATTCTGAAGCAATCAACATATGTTTAGATGAATAATTACCCCTATTAAACTTTTGCGGATAAAGGAGAAAAGTACATGAAGCAGCTTTGTTACCAAAAGTAACATGAACTTCTCTAACAGAACCCTGTGACATAAGGACACAGTTTGAACCAGAACAGTTCCCTTTTCCACCAATTAAAGCTTTAAGAGCTGCATCTATTCTAGTTGTAGTAAGAAAGTTTAAAAAGTTTCCAGAAAAGCAGTTTTTATATCCAATCCTTTTCCAATTTTTAGGAATAAAACAAGAGTTTGAAACCTTCCAAGCCTTTAATGTTTTATCATAAATATAGTACTTCTCTGAATCAAAATAGCCATAATATTCTATTTGTGGATTATAAGTAGCGCTAACAGAACCACAATAAGCCACCTTACTTTTGAAATAATATGGTGCAGAAAAATCACAACTATAGTATGCAGGAAACTGCATACTTCCGGAGAAATCCATTAAAAACACTACATTAGGTTTAACCTTCGTTGAAGCAAAGGGTGGAACACTACAGTAGTTATTCATAGAAGTCTCAGCAAATGAAAAAGGAAAACCCAAAATCAAATTAAGACAAAAACCAATCAAAAATTTTTTAATAAACCTCTGGGCCATTTGGGCCTCCCGGGAATATGATTAAAATTAAACCATTGTTACACTTAGCAATTACTGCATAGTTACCCACTTTTAGATCACCATAAACCTTTATCACTTTGTTTTTTCTTATCCTTCTACCAGATAGCACGATACTATCGCTATTAACTGAATTAATACGCATTAATTTTGAAGTTTTACATCCTTTATCTTTTAGAGAGTTAACTTTAAAGAATAAATCATCAAGTTTTTCTTTTGCAAAACAATAAGTAGAATTTACTAAGAAAAGAAACGGAAGGAAAAATAAAATCAACTTAGAAAATAGTCTAAATCTCAAAGTTCTCTCCAAGATAAACCTCCCTTACAATTCGTTGATTAGCAACATCTTGCGGAAAACCGGAAGCAACAACCTTACCGTGGGCTATTATGTAAGCCTTATCAATAATTCTAAGAGTTTCTCTAACGTTGTGGTCTGTGATAAGAACACCTATATCAAGCTCCTTCAGATCTAAAATTAGTCTCTGTATATCGGCAACTGCAATGGGATCTATTCCGGCGAAAGGCTCATCTAAAAGCAAAAACTTAGGATCTATAGTAAGGGCTCTGGCTATTTCCAATCTTCTTCTCTCTCCTCCTGACAGCGAAGAGGCTTTTTGATCTCTTAAGTGAGAAATTCCGAACTTGTTTAGAAGCCAATCAACCTTTTCCCTTATTTCACCTTTTGTAAAGCCGTGCATTTCAAGGATTGCTCTCAAATTCTCTTCTACAGTAAGCTTTCTAAATATAGATGGTTCCTGAGGTAAGTAAGAGAGCCCCTTCCGGGCTCTTATATAAGTTGGGTCTTTTGTTATGTCTTCCTCGCCAATAAAAACTTTTCCTCCATCAGGTTTTATAAGACCTACTATACAGTAGAATGTTGTGGTTTTTCCAGCTCCGTTAGGTCCTAACAGGCCAACAACTTCCCCTTCTCTAACTTCAACGGTAACGTTGTTTACTACTGTCCTTTTCCCAAAACGTTTTGTTATGTTTTCAGCCTTCAGAACGTTAAGGTCTCTTACCTTTTCCAACAGAATTCTCCACCGGGTAGATAACGGTTTTAACTCTCTGTTTTATCCCTTCAACGCTTACTCTACCATCTCTATAGGCAACTATTTTATCGCCTATTATCAGGTTATCTTTCCGTTTGAGTTTAGCATCGCCTATTAATACTATCTTTTCTTCAAAAGGATAGTAGACAAGCTTTTCACACCAACCTTCACCCCGTGGATCTTTAATGTGGACGTTCCCTTCAACGACTATTTTCTTTATGTGTTTACCCGTTGGGTCAAAGTAAATGATAAGTTTATCGCCTCTTATAATGGTACTTCCGTGCTGGGCAATAACGTTTCCCACATACGTAGCGATTTTTTCTTTATCGTTATAAGTCAATTTCTGAGATTCAACAACAATAGGAAGATTAGAAGGAGCAGCGAATGAGTAGTTTGACATCAGGATAAAACCCGCCAAAATAGGCATTAGTTTTCTCATTTCAATTCCTCTCTGATAACAGTTTTTACTCTGCCGTAGATTATAGCTCTCCTATATTTTAAGTCCAAAGTACAGGTGTTTCCTTCAGATATGTTAATTTTATTGTAGATTATTTTACATTTACTCTCCGTTTTAAAAATTTCTTTGTTGAGGTCATAAATACCTTCTGGAGAAGAAGCCCGGAAATTTGGTCCTATAAGTTCCACACTTTTCAAACGAATTTGACCTAAATTTCTATTAAATGTGGCTTCTTCTGCTTTTATTGTGATTCTTGACTTTAGAAAAACAACAAGAATGGTTTTTTTTAATTCTATAATGTTTTTATCAAGAAATTTAGCCTGAGGAGATTTAAGCTGCCATCTGTTCTTTCCTGAAGATTTGAGTATAAAGTTCTCAACAGTTTGGGTTTTGTGCTGAGGAACGTTTATCTTCTCTGGTGGTGTTTCTTTCTTTGATATAAAAATCAAAAAAGGAATAAAAGAAACTATGAGAAGAAAAAGGGCTAACCTGTAGAGCTTACTTCTCATTACTGGGCTCGTTTAAGAGGAAGTCTATGAACTCCCTAACAGCTCCTTTCCCTCCTGGAGATCTTGAAACGAAATCCACCAGAACTTTTACCTGAGGAACGGCATCTGAGGGAGCTCCACTAACCTTTACCCTCTTTAAAAGAGGAAGGTCGGGCAGGTCGTCTCCCATAGCTGCTGCCTCTTCAAACGTAAGAGAATGTTCTTTTAGATATCTATCGGCAAAGGAGAGCTTATCTGAAACTCCCTGATAGACCTCTTTTATACCGAGCTCTCTGCACCGTTTCTCTACCTGAGATGAGA
>JALUFA010000230.1:844-2041 GCA_027052485.1 Hydrogenothermaceae bacterium | reverse complement strand
GATGCGTCCATGCTACATTTGATCCTGCAAATATGAAAGCATCAGCATCATCAATATCTTCATAACTTCCTGGTGGGCCATCTGAACCAAATGAGAGCTTATATCCCATAACAGCAGAAGCCATGCACAAACGTGAATTGGCATCTATATTATTTGTTCTTACAAATCCCTTTACAAACTTATTTATAACATAACTATCTTCTGTAGTTAGCTGTCCTGAAATATAGAAGTAATTCTCATCCGGTAAATTTTCTTTCAATTTTTTAGCTATAATCTCAAATGCTTCTTCCCAGCTTATCTGTTTGAACTGATCCTTTTTATTTTCCCGATAAAGTGGAAATGGTACACGGCCAATATCCATAACTTTTGGAAGGGGGATAGGCTTAAGGCAGAGATCACCTTTTGTTGCAGGGTGAGATTTATCCCCTCTAATTTTCACTCTTCCTTTTTTGTCTTTAAATATTTCTAAACCACAGCCTACACCGCAGTATGGACATTGAGCTTTAGCAAGGATTTCACTCATTTCTTACTCCTCAATAGGTTTATTGATTTCTTTACCATAAGCTCTCCATAGAAGGAAAGAAATAACAATAGCTGTAATTGCAAGAATTACATAAACAATAAATCCTTTTGAGTATCCGATAATTCCGTATCCCTGAACAAATAGACCAAGTATTGGAGGAACAACAAAACCACCAAAAGCACCAAGTCCACCTACCCAACCTGCTGCTCCACCTGTTGCGTGGGGAACATATTTTGGAACAAGTTTAAATACGGCACCGTTTGCAATTCCCATTCCTGCACCCAAGATTATTTCACCGGTAAGGGATAAGCTAAAGTTGGTATTCCCAGCGAAAATAATTACTACTGCTCCAATTAAGATCAAACTGAAAGCCATTATTGAAACCAGTTCTCCACCAACCTTATCTGAAAGCCAGCCTCCAAAAATTCTTATCACAGATGCAAGAAGTGAAAAACCCAATGCCATTAATAGTCCAGCTTGCCTTAATTCTATATCATAACTTTGAACCCAGAAAACAATAAACCAGCCTGTTAATGCAAGAAAACCACCAAAAGATGTAAAATAGAGAGCAACCAGTGCCCATGTTTCAATGTGTCTTGCAGAATTTTTTAAAGATTCTGTTAAACTTCCAGTAGGTATAAGTTCCTGACCAAGTTTTTTAGCTTTTTTAATAG
>JALUFA010000230.1:0-834 GCA_027052485.1 Hydrogenothermaceae bacterium | reverse complement strand
TGGAACACCAGCTTTTATAAGCTGAAAGTATGGAGCATCTTTTGCAAAAAGAATATAAATGACAGTACCTACAAGTAAAAATCCAAACCAGAGGATGTAAGAAGTTGTCAATCCAATCTCTTTTAAAGCAAAAGGGAGGATCATTCCAAATAATCCTGGAGCAAGGTTACCAACACCAGCGTAAATGCCCAGTGCAAATCCTTGTCTATTTTCAGGAAACCAGTAAGCAGTCTGAGCAATTCCAACAGAAAAAGTGGCGATACCACAACCACTTAAAAATCCAAAAAAGAGAATAAGCCAGTACATCCATGGCTCAAGATTTGGGTAGTAAAGATATAAAAGAGTTGACAATCCTGCCATACCTATAACAGATAAACCAAGTAATGTAGCTAGAGGAATTTTTCCTCCTGCTTTATCAACCCATGCAGCAAATGGTATTCTAAGGAGTGAACCTGTTAGGTTCGGAGCCGCAACTAAAAGACCCATTAAAAATCCTGAAAGCCCAAGTATTTCTTTTAAATTTTTAGCAACAGGTCCATAAAGGGAAACTGCTGCAAAACCAATAAAAAATCCAAAAGTTGCCATTATCAGTCCAAGTTGCGGACTGCCTTTAATCTCAATCTCCTTTGGTTCCATAAATTGCCTCCTTATCCTATATCCTATAGTTTTATAGTTTTCAGATCTTCTTCTATCTCTGTGAACACTTTGTATCTTTTCTTTGGATCTTTATCTATCATTTTCAGAATTATTCTGTCTAAATCTTTTGGGATATCAGAATTTAATCTTGATGGTTTTTCTGGATCAGGTTCGTCATAGATCTCAAGTATATTCGGT
>JALUFA010000229.1 GCA_027052485.1 Hydrogenothermaceae bacterium | reverse complement strand
ATCTAGGCTATTTTATGCTAAGAACAGAAAAACAAAATATAAAGCTAAAAAAACTTCAAAAGTCTTTAGAAGAGAGCTTACTATTTGATAAACTTACAGGTCTTCCAAATAGATTTTCTTTTAATCTTGATGCAAATGCATATAAACAGCCAACGTTTTTACTTTTTAACATTGATAACTTTAAAAGTGTAAACGATATTTACGGGAACGAGATAGGAGATCGTTTACTGAAACAGGTAGCATCATTTTTGAAAAAATGGGAAGATAAATACAAAGATTTAAGGCTCAAAGTGTACTATCTTGGTGCTGATGAGTTTGGAATACTTATTGAAAATAACAAAGATAAAGCGGTTGAGCTTGCAAAAGGGATACTTAATAGGATAGAAAACACGAAGTTTAACGTAGAAGATACGGAGCTTTTTATCAGTATGTCATCAGGTATATCCTTTGAAAAGCCCCTTTTTGAAAAGGCTGATATAGCACTTAAAGCTGCAAAAACAGGTCGGGAAAGGATAGTAGTTTATAACGAAAACCTAGAAACAAAAAAAGACTTTGAAAAGAACATTAAAATTTTAAACACCTTGAAAAAAGCCTTTGATGAAGACAAGGTAGTCCTTTACTATCAGCCAATCTTAAACAATAAAACCAATAAGATAGACAAGTATGAGGTTTTATTTAGGGTAATAGATGAAAATGGGAATATACTGCCTCCCCTTGAGGTTTTAAACGTTATCAAAGGCACAAAGTACTACAGAAAACTAACAGAAACTATAGTAAACAAGGCATTAAAAACCCTTGAAAAGTATCCACATGTTAAGCTCGCCGTAAATCTTTCCTATGATGATATAGCCGATGAGTACATAAAAAACTCAGTGATACTAAACAGATGCAACAATATCAATGTAATAAACAGACTTTCATTTGAAATTTTAGAGTCTGAGAGTATCAATAACTATGAAGTTGTTAAGGATTTTATAGACCACGTGAGAAACTGTGGAATAGAGTTTGCCATTGATGATTTTGGCAGTGGCTACTCAAACTTTATACATCTTATAAACTTTAAACCAGACTACATAAAGATAGATGGTTCTTTAATAAAAGAGCTGCCAAATAGTGAAAAAGCCCAAATTCTCGTAGACACGATAAATCAGTTCGCCCATAAACTTGGGATAAAAACAGTGGCAGAGTTTGTGTGCTGTGAGGAAGTTTACAAGAAGGTTTTAGAACTTGGTATAGACTACTCTCAAGGGTACTACATAGGAAAGCCTTCCCCTAAAATTGAGCTTTCAGACGAGAAAGAAACTGAGGAGTAATCTCATAACAAACATCCTCAAACTGGAAAAATGGCTTTATACTGTACTTCTGCAAAAAAAGCATTTCGTCTAGGTCTTCTTTGTAGTACTCGTTAAAAAGGAAACTGTCTGCCAGTTTAAAAGCACATGCCAGTAGTAAAAGCCTTGCATCATCTGTGCTGCATAGCTGAAATCTTTTTATAGCTTCGGTGTAGTGTCTTTCTGTGATGTGTTTGCATCCCCTTAAAAACCACTTTTCTTCAAAAGAAAGCTTTCCTTTTAAAAGTTCATCAAAAAAAGCAGGCTTTAAAACTTTCCCATCAGAAACAAGGATAATCTTACTCTTTCTTAGAGCCTGCGTTTCCATTTAGCTTCCTGTCTAGGCTTTGTAGAAATTTTATCTGATGTTCTGTTTGGGGTAAAAATCCTTTTTTTATAACCTCATCTAGTGCCTGTGAGTAGCTTAGACCGTTAAATATTAGATATCCTGCCAGAAACGTCCCACTTCTTGCCTTCCCGTACTTACAGTGGGCTACGACTTTTTTCCTATCTTTTTCCAGTTCTTTTATGTACTCGTAAACTGCCAGAAAATCTTCCTCAGGGATAGGGTCGTACATGTTAAAAGGTATACGGATAACGTTAAAGCCTTCCTCCTTTTGCTTTTGGGCTATAAAGTTTCCATAGTCTCCCTCTAAGAGGTTTATAACTGTGTTTACTCCTTCTTTTTTCCACTGTAGGAGGTCTTCAGGGGTGGGGGCTTTACTACCCCCTAGATACTGATTTATCCATCTAATCATCAGTCAAACCTTACTTAGGTAGTCTATTGCTCTTTCTAGTCTTTTTAAGACTCTATCCTTTCCTATAATCTCTACCAGTGTGGCTATATCAACCCCTGAGGTTTTTCCCGTTAGAGCTATTCTTATGGGCATAAATAACTGCTTTCCTTTTACTTTTAGCTGCTTTTGTATCTCTTTTGTAAGCCTTTTGAAGGTTTGTTTGTCTAGAGCTGGAGTCTCTTTTACCTTCTCATAAAAGGCTTTTATAACATTTAGAGAATTTTGATTTTCCTTTATAAAGGCTATCGCATCTTCGTCAAAATCGTACTCATCAACAAAAAACGGGTATGCTCTTTCTTTTATGTCGTTTAAGACTTCGATACTGTCTCTGATTGCTTCCATCACCTTTTTGTAGTAGTCAAAGTCAGCCTCATAGCCAAACTTTTTGAAAAATGGAATAGCTCTGTTTGTTAAATCGTCTAAGTCAAGTATCTCTCTGATATAAACGCCGTTTAGCCACTTCAGTTTTGCCCTGTCAAATACGGCAGGGGCATTATGTATGTCTCTTATGTCAAACTCTTTTATAATTTCATCTTTTAAGATTACTTCACTATCCCTTTTTGGGTGCCATCCAAGCAGGGCTAGACCGTTAAACATAGCCTCAGAGACGTATCCCTCATCCCTAAATGCTCTAACTGAAACTGCTCCGTGTCTCTTTGAAAGCTTAGACCTGTCCTCTCCAAGGATGATGGGAAGATGGGCAAACTTTGGCTCAGGGAAACCTAAAGCTCTGTAAATGAGTATCTGTTTAGGGGTGTTTGACAGGTGGTCTTCCCCACGGATAACGTGGCTTATCTTCATTAGTGCATCGTCTACCACAACTACAAAGTTGTAAACTGGTGAACCGTCAGAGCGAACGATAACAAAGTCCCCAAACTCATTAACGTTTATCTCTACAACACCTTTTATCAGGTCTTCAAAAACGATAGTTTCTCCGTCTGGTACCCTAAATCTCCATACGTAGCTTTTTCCTTCCTCTTCAAGCTCTTTCCTCTCTTCCTCAGTTAAGTTTCTACACTTTCCGCTATAACGGGGAGGCCTTCCCTCTGCGAGGGCTTTTTTTCTCTCTTCCTCTAGCTCTTCAGGGGTACAGTAGCATTTGTAAACGTGTCCTGACTGCTTTAGTTTTTCCAGATACTCATTGTAGATGTGGGTTCTCTCTGACTGGCGGTAGGGTCCATACTCTCCCCCAACGTCTGGACCTTCGTCCCACTCTATACCTAGCCACTTAAGGTCATCAATAAGCATATCTTCGTACTCTTTTTTTGACCTTTCTTTGTCTGTATCTTCTATTCTAAGGACAAGCTTTCCTCCTTCGTGTCTTGCAAATATATAGTTGAATAGTGCCGTCCTAGCATTTCCTAAATGCAGGTATCCTGTAGGACTTGGTGCAAATCTTACCCTAACCAAATCTGTTTTCCTCCTGTTTTTCAACGTAAAATCAATTATAGCAAGTTAACTGGGTCTACATCTATTATCATTCTTATTCCAAGCTTTTGAGCTTTTTTGTAAAGGTCTTTTAGTAAATTCCTTTCTTTAAAGTCTCTCAGTAAGACTTGTGCCCTTTTTTTTCCCCTAACGGTACTTATTTGGGCGTTTAAAACACCTGTATAATCAAAATCTTGTATGTTGTTTGCCTGTATCCAAATTTCAAATAGCTGTCTTAAAAAATCAACGTCTAAATCTTTCTTCTCAAAGGTAAGCAGGATAAGCTTTGAAAATGGAGGAAGTTTTGCTTTTTTTCTTCTTCCTAGCTCGTCCTTGTAAAACAGTTTTGGATTTTTTTGTAGTAGAGCTTTCACCGATATCTCATCTTCATTATTGGTAAATAGTATGTATCTATTTTTTGCCTTCAAGTATGGGTAAACAAGATTTTTAAAAAACTTCTCCCTTCCCTTATAGTCTGGCATGTAAAGGTAAAAGTCCGGGAAAAGGTTAATAACTGTGTCAAACTTTCCTACGGAAAACTCTTTATCAACGATTGTTGTAGTGAGTTTTATCTGGGTATCCTTTTTATCATTTAGGTAAGACACATCAAAGCCTGCCTCTTTCAAAATCTCATAAACTTTGTCTATACCAAATCCAAACTGAACGAGCTTTGTTTCACATTTAGGGCAGTTTTCAATAAAAGTGTACGTCTGCCTACACGCCTCGCACTTAAGATAAAACTCACCTTTTTTGTATATCCGTAAAGGCACATCACAACTAGGGCAAAGCAGTTCCTCATCACATCTAGGACAGTAAAGGTAAGAGGCATAGGCTTTTTTGTTTGCGAGGATTAGGGTTTTCCTTTCAATCTGGTTTAGGAGTAAGTTTTTTAGCCCTTTTTCTTTTGAAAAGGAAAGGACTCTAACACTTGCTTTTGAAGTAATGTTTTGCTTACTGTTTAAGCTTTTTCCTAGCCCTTGTTTTAGTAAGTAGTAGCCTTCTACAGATGGGATGTAGCTACTGTAAATGATAGGCACTTTAAAAAAACGATGTAGTTCAAAGGCTGCTCTCCTGACATCTATCTTTGGGCTTCTAAGGAGTTTATAGGTGGTTGACTGTTCTTCCTCCACAACAACAAACGCCAGATTTTTTATAGGCATCATCAAACCTGAGTAGGTGGTAAGAAGTATTCCTGTGTTTTTCTGCAAAGATTTGAACGTTTTGACATTTTCTTTTGGGTTTAACCCCTCAAAATAAACAAATACGTTTGGAAACCTTTTTGATAGAGCTTCAAAAACGGCCTTAAGGCTTTCCACGTTGGGGAAAACGAACAATCCACTCTGGTTTTGTAAAGATGCTATTAGCTTTTCATAAAACTCAAGCCGTTCTTCAGCCTTTTTAAAGTTTAAAAAGCTTACACCTTTTAATGGTAGTTCTTCTTTTGTGATTGTTTTTTCTAGCTTTGGCTTATTTAGAAAAACGCCGTTTGTGGTTAGATTTAAACTTTCAGCTTTTAACACTCCTTTTTTCTCTAGCGCTTTAACAGTCCGTACCGAAAATCCAAGCTCTACCAGCTCTTCTTGGGATAAACTGCCAACCTCAAGCAAAAGCTCAATGAGTTTTTTTTGCTGCTTTGTTAGTTTTTTAACGGTTATATTAGGATTTACAGAGTAAATTTTGTTCTCATAGTAGCTTATCACCCATTTTCCTTCCTTTTTTTTCCACCTAAGAGCTGAGGGAATGAAAAGGTTTAAAATCATACCAAGGGGTGATACATAGTATTCTGAAAGTTTTTCTGCAACCTTTATATGCTTTTCAGTAAAAACTGGAAAGTTATCGGGTATGTCCTCAACATCCTTTACCTCAAATGCCAAAAGAGGGTTATCCGACTGAAAAACATCGGTAATAATTCCTGTATAACCTGTATTCCCCTTCCCAAATGGGACTAAAGCCCTATAACCTATAAGGTTTTTATCAACGAGTTTGTCGTATAAGGATTTTGGTATTGAGTAGGTAAACTCATCAAAGATTGGAAGGGGCAGAGCTACTTTAACATAGACGTAATCACTCAATTTCTTCTATAGTGATGTTCTGATTTGTGTAGATACATATCTCGCCGGCTATCTTCATAGACTCCTCAACGATTTTACGCGCGTCAAGGTCTGTGTTCCTGTATAAGGCTAATGCGGCACTCCTCGCAAAATCTCCACCTGAACCTGTGGCAAGGATAGGTTCATCAGGCTGGATAACATCTCCATTACCGGAGATTAAAAACATATTGTCCTTATCTACAGCAATTAAAACAGCCTCTAGTCTCCTTAAATACTTGTCTGTTCTCCAGTCTTTGGCAAGCTCTACAGCAGCCCTTAGCAGGTTTCCACCATACTTGTTTAACTTTTCTTCAAGGCGCTCCATAAGTGCCATTCCATCTGCAGCAGAACCGGCAAAACCAACAACAACCTTTCCATCGTAAAGTCTACGCACCTTTTTAGCGGTAGATTTCATTACAGAGTTTCCAAGGGTGACCTGACCGTCTCCTGCCACAACGGTTTTTCCGTCTTTCCTAACGGCTAGTATTGTAGTGCTTCTAGTTTTCTCCATAATCCACCTTTTTTACACTTTTTAAAGCAACTTTTGGGTTAAGTAAGAATATACGTTTTGCAAACAAAAATCTTCTTTTAAAGTAAGGATGGTTGATGCTACTTATTGTGATGCTCTTATGAGAAGAGGAAGCATGTATCATCTGGCCGTTTCCTATGTATATACCAACGTGGGATGGAAACTTAGCGTACGTTTGGAAAAACAGTAAATCTCCCGGACGCAAATCCTCCTTGCTTACCTTTACACCAAACTGAGCCTGATATCTAGCTGTTCTTGGAAGCTCAATACCTGCAATGCGATAAACCTTCTGGATAAATGAGGAGCAGTCCATACCGTTAACTGTTTCTCCTCCAAAACGGTACCTTACCCCAAGAAGCCCTATTGCAGCATTTATAATCTGTGCCTGAGCCGAGGTGTGGGGAACGTCCTCATCAAGGATATAAGCTTTGTAAGCTTTTTTCTCGTAATCGGTTTTTAAATGTTTTAGGTACAGATCTGAACCAAAATCCTTTATATCAAGGGCAAATGACACGTTAAATGCAAGTAAAAAAAAGAAAAAAATTTTTTTCATCTTTCCCTCCATTGGCTTAGAAATATTATATAATAACTCGTATGAGAGAACTTCGACCTACATCAAACAAAGTTAGACAGGCTCTTTTCAACATCTTATATGATGTTTCGGACAATTCCTTTTTAGATTTATTTGCTGGAACAGGAGAAGTAGGTTTAATTGCCTTAAAAAAAGGCTCAAAACCTGTAGTTTTCGTAGAGATAGAAAAAAAAAGAGCAGCAGATATAAAGAAAAAAGCCCAGAAAGTATCTAAAGATTTTAAAGTTTACTCAACAGATGCCCTTAAGTTTTTAAAAAACACAAATGAGAGTTTTGATATCATCTTTGCAGACCCTCCATATAACTATAAACAGTACGACAAGCTTATAGAAACTGCCCTAAACAGACTGAATGAGGGAGGAGTTTTTGTTCTGGAGCATCGGGCAGACCGCAAGTTTAACCCTGATAAGGAAAGAAAGTACGGCGATACCATTTTATCTATATGGTATAAGGAATGATAACAAAGATTTGTGTTTATCCGGGAACTTTTGACCCCTTCCATAACGGACATCTAGATATTGTAAAAAGGGCATTAAAAATCTTTGAAACGGTTGTTATAGCTGTAGCGGAAAATCCTAAAAAGAAGCCTCTTTTTACCCCTGAAGAGCGGGTAGAGATGATAAAAGAAAGCCTAGAGGAGTATAAGGATAGGGTTATCGTTGAGAGTTTTTCCTCCCTTTTAGTAGATTTTATGAAAAAGTACGACACCCACATCATCATAAGGGGAGTTAGATTATTTACAGACTTTGAGTATGAACTTCAAATTGCAA
>JALUFA010000228.1 GCA_027052485.1 Hydrogenothermaceae bacterium | reverse complement strand
AAGTATTCATACGGATGTGGAACTTTTGCTGTTGTAGTGATATGTTTGGCTTTCTTTGCTAACTCTTCATCGTTTGTTAATATCATTCCCCCGCCACCGGTGGTTATTATTTTGTTTCCATTGAAGCTTAGAATTCCAAATTTACCAAAAGTTCCAGTGTGTTTGTTTTTATAAAAACTGCCTAAGCTTTCTGCAGCATCTTCTATTACATCTATGTTATATTCGCTACAAATCTCAATAATTTTATCTATTTCTACAGGATGACCAAATGTATGCATAGGAACGCAGGCTTTTATCCTTCTTCCTGTTCTTTTGTTATATGCGTATCCGTATCTTACTTCTGTATTTTGGTCTAAAAATTCTTTAAGGCTTTCCGGTGACATACCAAGTGTTTTTAAAGATACGTCAACAAATACAGGCTTTGCACCACAGTATTTTATAGCATTACAGGTAGCCACAAATGTAAGAGGTTGTGTTATAACCTCATCTCCTTCTTTTACTCCAGATAACAGTAAAGCGATATGTAAAGCAGACGTTCCATTTACTGTAGCTACTGCAAATTTTGCTCTTGTGTATTTTGCTATTTTTCTTTCAAACTCATTTACGTATTCACCTACAGAAGAAACAAATGTTGAACGGATTGTATCAAGAACATACTTTTCTTCATTACCTTTAAATACAGGTGCATGCAGGGGTATAAAATTGTCTGTATTGTAAAGATTTCTTATGAAATTTATTATTTCTTTATACATTGTAAATATCTGGTTTATATAGTCTTAAATTCTCTTTATTTTTAAACCATTCAATTGTGATTTTTAGACCTTCGTCTAAACTGTATTTTGGTGTCCAGTTTGTTAGTTTTTTTATCTTTGTATTATCTCCAAGAAGTCTTTCTACTTCGCTTTTCTCTGGTCTTAACCTTTCTTCTTCTGTTACTATTTCTGCATCTGGATTTATCATATTTATAAGCTTCTGGGCTAAATCTCCGATTGATATTTCTTGCCCAGTAGCTATGTTTATTTCCTCACCGATTGTTTTATCAGATTTTGCAATTTCAACAAAACCTTCAACAGTGTCTTTAACAAAAACTAAATCCCTTGTTGGATGAATTGCTCCAAGCTTTATCTCTTTTTTTCCTGAAAGAAGCTGGGTTATTATTGTTGGTATAACAGCCCTTGCTGATTGTCTTGGTCCATACGTATTAAAAGGTCTTACTATGACAACAGGTAAATCAAAACTTCTATAAAAACTCTCAGCGATAAAGTCAGCACCTATTTTTGTTGCAGAGTAAGGTGATTGTCCTTGTCTTGGGTGATTTTCATCTATGGGAACATATTTCGCTGTTCCATATACTTCAGAAGTTGATGTAACTAAAACTTTCTCTACTCCTAAATCTCTACATGCTTGTAATACATTTAACGTTCCTTTTATATTCGTGTCTACATAACTATCTGGAGAATGATAACTGAATGGTATTCCTATCAATGCTGCTAAATGAAAAACAACATCAACTCCTTTTACTGCTGTTCTTACACCATTTGGATCCCTAATGTCTCCTGTGAAAACTTCTATCTCATCTAATTTTTCTTTTGGAAATGTGTCAAGCCATCCCCAGCTGTTAAAAGAGTTGTAATACACAAAAGCTCTTATTTCACAGCCTTCATCAAGCAATCTCTCTACTAAATGACTTCCTATAAAACCACAAGAACCTGTTACAAGTACTTTTTTATGTATCATAATATATTCCCATTCAATTTAATATAATAAACTCTCTTACCAAAATGAAAAACATTAAATTGCCCTTTCAACACATACTAAACTTTGTTAGATTATAAAATATAATAGCAAATTTTAGGAGAAAATTGAAATGGCTTTTAAGAGGATTTTAGTGGGGTATGATGGGTCAGATTCTAGTAAAAGAGCTCTTAATAAGGCTATAGAGTTGGCTAAATTGACTGATGGAGAACTACATATAGTCGGAGTTGTTAGACCATTTGAGTTTGCAGCTGTTGATTTTATTCTTCCGGAAGAAATTGAGGAATAT
>JALUFA010000227.1 GCA_027052485.1 Hydrogenothermaceae bacterium | reverse complement strand
TTGTTAAGCCTTCTACAGGTTTAATACTTACCCATGCAAAGTTAATTTCTACATTAGTATTGTTATCAGGAGTTGGGTCTAGTAATGTTGCATGATGAACGTACCCAAAACTTGCATTAAAACCTATTGGTTTAGGTTCTGCTAGTAAGTCTACAGAAACGTTTGATACTTCAAAGTAGTCATTGTTATTGTTCCCTACATTATTTGCATAGAAGTATCCAGCAGTAATACCACCTTTAACAGTAATATCAGAATTTGCAGTTTTTATCTCTCCAGCATTAGCTGCTCCTGCAGCAAGTATTCCAGCAACTGCTAATCCTAGTACTTTTTTCACTCTTTAAACCTCCTTTTTTCTTAAATTTTATAATGCCCTTATAAGAAAATCAATATATCCTTATATGTTAAAGCCTCTCTCTCCATGTACTGCTTCATCAAGACCCATTGTTTCTGTTTCCTCGTCAACTCTAGCTCCACCTGTAATCGCTTTAGCAATAAAGAATAAGATTGTTGTCATTATTGCTGTGAATACAATGGTAAACAGTACAGACTCTATCTGAACGATGATTTGACCTACTCTATCCCCATTTTGGAGTGGTGATCCGTCCCATGCTAGTTCTTGTAAAGCAAATATACCTGTTGCTATTGCTCCCCATATTCCAGCAAGACCATGAACGCCAAATGCGTCAAGAGAGTCATCATATCCAAATGCTTTTTTCACCACGTAAACACCAACCCATCCAACAATACCAGCTATTAGCCCTATGATTAACGCTCCTGTTGCGTCAACAAAACCTGCCGCTGGAGTGATAGCTACAAGTCCTGCGATAGCACCTGAAGCTGCACCAAGGAGTGTTGGTTTTTTAGCAGTAATCCATTCCATTAACACCCAAGAGATTAGGGCTGCAGATGTTGCAAGGTTTGTTGTTAGTAGTGCTACACCTGCTACCTCGTTCGCACCAAACGCTGAACCTGCATTAAAACCAAACCATCCAAACCATAGTAAACCTGCGCCTAAAGCAGTTAGGATTACTGAAGATGGAAGGATAGCAGCTCTTCCATAATCTTTTCTCTTTCCAAGTAGTAAAGCAAGTACAAGTCCAGTTACCCCTGCGTTAATGTGAACTACTGTACCACCGGCAAAGTCTAAAGCTCCTTTTTCAAATAGGAAACCACCACCCCAAACGATGTGGGCTATTGGTGCGTAAACAAATGTAATCCATAGGATTACAAACACTACCCATGTGGAAAACTTCATTCTTTCAATAACTGCACCAGCAGCTAGAGCTATTGTAATAGCTGCGAAGGTTGATTGGAAGGTTGCAAAAACCCACTCTGGATAAGTACCTGATAAGTCTTTGTAGCTTACTCCGTGTAAGAGAACTTTGCTTAAGCCTCCAATAAATGCGTTTAATGGACCTCCGTCTGTGAACGCTAGTGAATATCCCCATAGAAACCAGACAACAATGGCTACAGCGTAAGCCATAAGAACCATCATAACAGTGTTTACAACGTTTTTAAATCTTGTCATACCTCCGTAAAAGAGGATAAGACCTCCTACAGTCATTAGAACAACCAGCGCTGTGGCTGTAATCATCCATGCTGTATCACCGGTATCAAGTTTTGATTCTTCCGCAAAGGCTAGCACCGGCGATAAGCTTGCCAGTAAGGCTAAAGCTTTTTTCTTCATGTTAAACCTCCTTTGTATTGTTTGATTTTTATTATATAGCTGCTTCTCCTCTTTCTCCTGTTCTTATTCTTATCGCATCTTCTACCGGAATAATGAAAATCTTACCATCACCAACCTTGCCAGTTCTTGCAGCCGTGGCTATAGCTTCAACCACTTTGTCAACCAATTCATCATCTACCACGATTTCTATTTTTATTTTTGGAAGAAAGTCAATAACGTACTCTGCACCTCTGTAAAGTTCTGTATGCCCTTTTTGTCTACCAAAACCTTTTACCTCTGAGATTGTCATACCAAAGTTTCCAATCTCAGATATTGCTTCTTTAACATCGTCTAGCTTAAAAGGCTTGATAATCGCCTCTATCTTT
>JALUFA010000226.1 GCA_027052485.1 Hydrogenothermaceae bacterium | reverse complement strand
CATCCTTAGGTCTCATAAAGTTAATTTCTAGGTTTGTTTTTCCTGTAATCGGGTCTTTCTCTTCTTTAACCGTAACATCAAGGATAACGTCTCTAAGTTCAAGTTTACCTGATGCTTCAGCTATAATCGGAATTGAGAATGGATCCCACTCTACGAGAACGTCTCCAGGTTTTACCTTTTGACCGTCTTCTACCTTAAGCACTGAACCGTAAGGAGCGGCAAATCTTTCTAGAACGTTTCCATTTTCATCTTCAATAAAGATTGCCCCGTCTCTGTTTATAACGAGGGTTTTGCCTTCTTTGTTTTTAACAGTTTTTACATTTACAAGTTTTACTATGCCTTCCTGTGATGCTACATGTTTTGACTGGGCTGTTTTTGCTGTAGCAGCACCACCAATGTGGAATGTTCTCATTGTAAGCTGTGTACCAGGTTCACCGATTGATTGGGCTGCAATGATACCAACAGCTTCACCGATATCTACCAGCTTTCTTTGGGCTAGGTCTCTACCATAACACTTAGCACAAACACCTCTTTTCTGTTCACAAGTTAGTACTGATCTGATTTTAACTTCTTCGATACCTGCGTTTTCTATATCTTTGGCTTTTTCTTCGGTTATTTCTTCACCTGCAGGTACAATAACCTCTTTTGTTATTGGGTCTACTATATCTTCTGCTGAGTATCTTCCTACAATTCTATCTCTTAGTGGGACAACTATTTCTCCACCTTCCTCAATATTTGATACTGTTATACCGTTCATTGTTCCACAGTCTTCATTTGTTATAACCACATCTTGGGCTACGTCCACAAGCCTTCTTGTTAGGTATCCGGCAACCGCTGTTTTTAATGCTGTATCGGCAAGACCTTTTCTAGCACCGTATGTAGAAATAAAGTACTCAACAACACTTAGACCTTCTCTAAAGTTTGAACGGATAGGAGTTTCAATAAACTCACCAGAGTGTTTTGCCATCAGACCACGCATTCCGGCGAGCTGTCTTATCTGGTCTTTATTACCTCTAGCACCGGATAGAGCCATCATGTAAATAGGGTTGAAAATACCAGGGTATTTTTTACCGTTTTCAACACGTTCAGACTTTTCAAGCTGTTCAAACATTAAACGGGTAACTTCGTTTGTTGTTTGAGACCAGATATCAATGATTTTGTTGTGTCTTTCACCTTTTGTAATAATACCGTCTACGTACTGCTGCCATACTTTTTGGGCTTCTTCTTCAGCTTTCTTCACGATTTCCCACTTTTTATCAGGAACAACAAGGTCATCTATAGCAATAGATACACCGGCTTTAGCAGCCATTTCAAATCCGAGCTTTTTAAGTTTGTCAAGGGTATCAACGGTAACTTCGTTTCCAAACTGCTCGTATATTTCAGATATAAGTTTTGATATTTTCTTCTTATCTAATGGCTCATTAACAAATCTAAATCCTTCTGGAAGGATACTGTTAAACATCAATCTTCCAACTGTTGTTTCTAGGAGGTTTCCAGCTTTAGGGTCTATCTTTGAACCGTCTTTCTTTCTGTTTCTTATTTTGATTTTTGCAAGAAGGTCAACTTTTCCAAGCTGGTAAGCATTTATTGCTTCATCGGCACTTGAGAAGAGTTTACCTTCACCTTTTACGCCTTCAAGTACCTGAGTCATGTAGTAAGCACCAAGAATCATATCCTGAGAAGGCATTGTTATAGGTTTACCGTGAGCTGGAGAAAGCACGTTCTGGGTAGATAACATTAAGATGTATGATTCAAGCTGTGCCTCTACAGAAAGCGGTACGTGAACTGCCATCTGGTCTCCGTCAAAGTCTGCGTTGAACGGAGGACATACCAATGGATGAAGTTTAATAGCTTTTCCTTCAACCAGTACTGGTTCAAACGCCTGTACTGACATTCTGTGGAGAGTTGGTGCCCTGTTTAAGAGTACCGGGTGTTGTTTTACAACTTCCTCTAGACACTCCCAAACTTCTGGTGCCTTCTCTTCAACCATTTTCTTAGCGTTTTTGATAGATGTAGCGTAGCCCTTTTCTTCCAGTCTTCTGTATACAAATGGTTTGAATAGCTCTAATGCCATTATTTTAGGAAGGCCACACTCGTGCATTTGAAGTTCAGGCCCTACAACGATTACAGAACGTCCAGAGTAGTCAACCCTTTTACCAAGTAGGTTTTGTCTAAATCTACCTTGTTTACCTCTTAGAGAGTCTGATAGAGATTTGAGAGGTCTGTTGTTTTGGGCTACTATTCTTCCTCTTCTTCCATTGTCGATAAGGGCGTCTACTGCCTCTTGGAGCATTCTTTTTTCGTTTCTTATGATAATTTCAGGAGCGTCAAGTTCTATAAGTCTTTTTAATCTGTTATTTCTGTTAATAACTCTTCTATAAAGGTCGTTTAGGTCAGATGTTGCAAATCTTCCACCATCAAGAGGTATTAAAGGTCTTAAGTCTGGAGGGATAACTGGGATAACATCAAGAATCATCCATTCAGGTCTGTTTCCAGAGTTAATAAAACCTTCTATCAGTCTAAGTTTTCTAATGAGTTTTTTGAGTTTCTGTTCTGCAACTTCTTTGAGGATAGTTTGTCTAACGATATCTTTTATTACGTCAAATACAGGTATCTCTTTGTTTTGCTCTCTGTATTTTTTATAGAGCTCTTCAATCGCCTCTTTCCCTGTTAAGGCAACAAAAGCGTCTTCTCCATACTCTTCTTTTAGCTTTTCTATCTCTTCTTTATGGAAGATAGCTCCTAGCTTTAAAGGAGTATCCTTAGGGTCAACAATAACGTAGTAATCTTTAGTTAATATAGCATCTAATTCTTTTTCTGTAGGTATAGTATCCCCAAACTTTATTCCAAACTCAGCAAACTTTCTAGCTATTTCATGGAGAACTTTTTTGTAGAGCCTTTCATGTTCTTGTTTGAATTTTTCATCTAACTCATCAAAACCCACTGCGTAAGACTTAAGCTGCTGTCTGAGTTTATGGGCGTAAGCTTCTAAGTCAAGCTTTGAAAGAACGTCTTTAACTTTTTCAGCACCCATTCCATATTCATACTTGTCTGAGTGTTCGTACTCGTACTCACTTCTAAATTCATCTTCAGATTTTACGTAGATTTTTACCCACTTGGTTAAACCACCATCTTCAAAAGGAATTGTGTTTGGGTCTTTCTCAAAAGCTTCCTCTTCTTCCTCATCTGGATGTTCCACAACAAGGTAAGACTCAAAGTATATAACCCTTTCTATATCTCTGGCAGTTAGTCCAAGTAGGTTTCCGAGTTTAGATGGTGTAGATTTTAAATACCATATATGGGCTACAGGAGCTGCAAGCTCTATATGTCCGAATCTTTCTCTTCTTACATCAGACCTTGTAACTTCAACACCACATCTATCACAAATAGTTCCTTCATACTTTTTCTTTTTATACTTCCCACATAAACATTCGTAATCTTTTATAGGACCAAAAATTCTGGCACAGAATAGTCCATCTTTTTCAGGTTTTAAAGTTCTATAGTTAAGGGTTTCAGGTTTTTTTACTTCTCCGTGAGACCAAGACCTGATAACCTCTGGAGATGCTAGAGAAAGTCTTATGCTTTCAAATGGGATAAGACCTTTTGCTTTGTTTTCTTCTTTCAATGTTGAAACCTCCTAAATTTGGATTGAAAGGAAAAGGAGGGAGAAAAGAATCTCCCTATATTTCAAATTTTTTATTTTTTGTCACAATGTCAACTGTATCACAGGCTTTTAGTTCACCGTCTTCCATCTTACAGTTAACGTCGAGGGCAAGTGCCTTGAGCTCTCTCACGAGAACTTTGAATGATTCTGGAATACCGATATCGTAGTCGTACTTACCTTTGATAATTGCTTCGTAAACTCTCTTTCTACCTTCTATATCGTCAGATTTTACTGTAAGCATTTCTTGTAGTGCATAAGCCGCACCGTGAGCTTCAAGAGCCCAAACTTCCATTTCACCAAATCTTTGTCCACCAAACTGTGCTCTACCACCAAGAGGTTGTTGGGTAATAAGTGAGTAAGGACCTGTAGAACGAGCGTGTATTTTATCATCAACCATGTGTATAAGCTTAAGCATATACATGTATCCCGCTGTAACTTCAAAGTCAAATGGCTCACCGGTTCTTCCATCTATGAGAGTCATCTTTCCGGTTTCTTTGAAGCCAGCCTTTCTTAACATCTCTTTTACGTCTTCTTCTGTCGCACCTTCAAACACTGGAGTTTTTACAGGTATTCCTATCTTTTCTAGGTCTTTCACATAAGACATTAATGACTCTTCATCTAGCTCTTCGAGGAACTTTCTAAGCTCTTCTACATCTTTATCTCTAACTTCTTTAGCAATCTCTCCGGCAGTATCGTTAGCTATCTTATAGTACTCAACAATCTTATTGATAATATCCTGTTTGTTTTTCTCTTTGAGCTGTTTTATCTCCTCACCTAGTTTTTCACCTAACTTTTTAGCTCCAAGACCTAAGTGGGTTTCAAGTATCTGTCCTACGTTCATACGTGAAGGAACACCAAGTGGGTTAAGAACTATATCTACTGGTGTACCATCTTCCATAAACGGCATGTCTTCTTCTGGCAGGATTATAGATATGACACCTTTGTTTCCGTGTCTACCTGCCATTTTATCGCCAACTTGTATCTTACGTTTTTGAGCTATGTAAACTTTAACGAGCTCATTCACCCCAGGTTTTAGGTCTGCACCTTTTGATACTGTCTGTTTTCTTTTTTCATATAGGTTTTCCCAAAGTTCAAGCTGAAGTTTAGCTCTGTTTACAATCTCCTCTGCCTTTTGGGCTACTTCTTTATTTTTTAAGAAACCTTTAGGGTTGATAACGATAAATCTTAGAGCTTCATCTACGTTCTCTTCTGTAATCTTTCCACCAGCAGGAACAATCACTTTTCCAGCTTTTTTGATGTCTTTAGATACTTCCTGTCCTAGGATTAACTGTTTGAGCTCTTCATCTCTTCTTTCTAGGATAAACTTCTTCTTAAGCTCCTGTTCTTTTTCTATCTGCTTAAGCTCTTCTTCTATAAGGTTATCTAAGTATTCATTTTTCTTGTTTCCTTTTCTAGCAAATACCTGAACGTCTATAACTATACCTTCAACACCAGCTGGAACCCTTAATGATGAGTCTTTAACATCAGAAGCTTTTTCTCCAAAGATAGCAAGAAGAAGTTTTTCTTCTGGTGTTGGTTGTGTTTCTCCTTTAGGAGTAACTTTTCCTACAAGAATGTCTCCAGGTTTAACATAAGCTCCAACCCTTACTATTCCATGCTCGTCCAGGTTTGCAAGGGCTTTTTCAGAAACTCCCGGGATGTTTCTCGTAATCTCTTCTGCTCCAAGTTTTGTATCTCTAGCTTCAACCTCAAACTCTTCTATATGAACCGATGTAAACACATCGTCTTTAACAAGTCTTTCTGAGATAACAATAGCATCCTCAAAGTTGTATCCTCTCCAAGGCATAAACGCAACGAGAGCATTTTTACCTAGGGATAGCTCTCCTTTGTAAGTTGACATACCGTCAGCAATAACTGCTCCAGCTTCTACAGTATCCCCAGACCTTACAAGTGGTCTTTGATTGATGCATGTTGCTTGGTTTGAACCTTTAAACTTCTTGAGTTTGTAAACATCAATGCCTATATCAAGCGGATCGTTTGTGTTTATCTCTTCTTTGTTTACTTTTATAACTATCTCATCTCCAGAGACAGATACTACTTCTCCACCTCTTTTTGCCCTTACAGTTGCACCCGAGTTATCGGCAACAGTTTTTTCCATACCTGTTCCGACAAGCGGATACTCAGTCTTAAGAAGAGGTACAGCCTGACGCTGCATGTTAGAACCCATAAGTGCCCTGTTCGCATCATCATGCTCTAGGAATGGAATTAACGATGCAGAAACAGATATCACCTGTTTTGGAGAAATATCCATAAAATCAACTTCCTCTGGAGAAACGAGTCTGATATCACCTTGAGCCCTAGCAAGAACTCTATCAGATAGGAAGTTTCCTTCATTATCCACAGGTGCGTTTGCCTGAGCTATTGTGTATTTTTCCTCATCGTAAGCTGCAAGGTACTCTATTTCATCTGTAACTTTTCCATTTACAACTTTTCTGTAAGGTGTAACTAAAAAGCCAAAGTTGTTTAGTGTGGCAAATACTGTCATAGAGGAAACTAGACCAATGTTCTGCCCTTCTGGTGTTTCAATAGGACATATTCTTCCGTAGTGGGTTGGGTGAACGTCCCTGATTTCAAACTTTGCACTGTCTCTTGTTAAACCACCAGGACCTAAAGCTGAAAGTCTTCTCTTATGGGTTAATTCTGCAAGTGGGTTTGCCTGGTCCATAAATTGGGACAGCTGGCCGCCTTTTAAAAACTCTACTATTGAACCTGTTACATACCTTGGGTTGATAAAGTTTGATGGTTTGATAGATGGGTCTTCCAGGTCTATAGTTGCCACCCTATCTTTGAAGGCTTTTGCCATTCTAGCAAGGCCAACCCTTGTTTGAGCCTCCAGAAGCTCTCCTACAGGTCTAACTCTTCTGTTTCCTAAGTGGGCTATATCGTCAACCTGTTTTTTGCCTAGTCTGAGCTCAAGTAGGTACTTAACGATGTTTATTACGTCTGGAAGTAGAATAAATCTAGCTTCATCGTCTAAATATGGTTCAACTTTTATCTCTTTAAACTTAGCCTTTTTAAGTTTTTCTATAACTTGAGCGTCTATTTTTGTTCCAGCTTTTAATACTTCATCACCGACCTTTACATCCTCAGCTAGTGCTAAAGGTGGATACTTCTCTAGAAGAGTGTCTAAGTCGAGAGGTTTTATAGTTTTAGGTATATTGTGAACTTTCGCGTTAATCTTAACTCTACCAACCCTAGAAAGGTCATACCTTTGAGGGTCGTAAAACATACTTTCAAAGAGTTCATTGGCTCTTCTTAAGAACGCCTTAGGATCCATTACGGCTGTATCGGTAGGTCTCATCTTACGGTATATTTCTACCCTTGCAGCATCCTTAAATGTAAAGTCTTTGTTAATCTGAGGCTGGTCTTTCTTTAACGTTTCAATGATAATATTTCCGTAAGGTGACTTTCTGAAAACAAGCGGGTCTATAGCTATAACTTCTTCTATCTGAATTCTGTCATCATTTAAATATTTTTCTAGATTTTCGAACTCTACATGCTCTTCTTTTCTAACTTCAATGAGGTTTCCTTTTTCATCTTCCTCTTCTGTTATATATGTGATAAAGATTTCATCGTTTTCTAACTCTTGAGGTGATACCTCTACTTCTTTTTGAGGGTCAAATAAAACTCCATCTCTTACTACAAATCTTTGAACGTTATCTCCGTAGAACGCTTTTAGGATTTTGTAAGCTGTGTCAAGTCCAAATGCTCTTAAAACTGTAGTTCCAAGGAGTTTTCTTCTATCTATTCTTGCATGGAATATTTCCGTATTTGTGGCATACTCAAACTCAAGTCTTGAACCTTTTTCTGGGATTACAGAGCCTTTATATATGATTCTTGTTAAAATGTCTCTCGTTTTATCCTCTTTACCTTCAAAGAATATACCTGATGACCTGATAAGCTGAGAAACAACAACTC
>JALUFA010000225.1:4969-7604 GCA_027052485.1 Hydrogenothermaceae bacterium | reverse complement strand
AAGGATAGGGTTATCGTTGAGAGTTTTTCCTCCCTTTTAGTAGATTTTATGAAAAAGTACGACACCCACATCATCATAAGGGGAGTTAGATTATTTACAGACTTTGAGTATGAACTTCAAATTGCAATGACAAATTACAACCTGTCAAAGGTAGAAACGTTCTTTATGATGCCCTCTCAGGAGCTTATCCATATAAGCTCAACAATAGTAAAGGATGTTGCATACCACGGTGGGGATGTGTCAGATATGGTACCTCCTCCTGTAAAAAAGCGTCTAGAAAGGATACAACACCTAAAAAAGGAAATTTAAATGAGATTTTTACTTTTAGCTTTAACTCTCTTCGTAGCCTCCTGCGGATACAAAACTGCAAACTTTCATAGTCAAGATATATGTATAAAACACGTTAGTATAGATTACCCCGAGCCAACCCTCGTTGATACCCTTAACAGAGTAGTTGCCGATTCACTTATCCAATCAGGAAAAAAGCTAAACTGTTCCATCCATAGACAGTATGACCTTGATATAAAGGTTGATAGTTTTGGTTTTTACTCTATTGGCTACTCTCCATCCCAGAGGGCTAACGTTTATAAGGTTTACCTGAACCTAGACCTGAACCTAAAGGATAAAGAAGGACATACAGTTTTAAACAAAAAAATCTATGAAACAACCCAGTACTTTGGAACAGGACTAAAAGCAGATATAGAAAGAAGATACGCCCTTGAAGAGATAGGAAGATTAGTTAAAGTTAGAATATATAACACTTTACTAACAAGCAAACTAAAATGAGTATAACTCTAACAAAGATTATAAAAAAGCCTCTAGAAGAGCTTAACCTTAAACCTGTTGTTTTCCTATACGGTGAAGAGGATTTTTTAAAAAAACAGTTTTTAGAAAAGTTCAAAGAAACCGGCAAAGACTTTCACTTTTTTTGGGGTGATGAAACCTCTCTACAGGAGATAAAGGATGTTTTTTCCTCAGGTTCTCTCTTTTCTGAAGGCAGCGTTGTTGCTATCTGGGATGTAGACACTTTTTTAACTAAACTCAGCAAAAAAGAAAAAGAGGAGTTTAAAAACCTTTTAAAAACCCTGACGAACCCAGACCAGATATTACTAATCTCTCTAAAAGACAAACCAACCCAAGTATTAAAATGGATAGGCGACATTGCATCGGTCATCCAATCTCCAAAACTAACACCAAAAGCCTTTGAAATTTCTGTATACAAAAAGATAAAATCTGAAGGTAGAGATATTGACCTTAAGGACTTACAGTACCTTATTAAATTTCTTCCCAAAAACCTGTATGATGCAAAGCACGAAGTAGAAAAGCTCCTCCTATATACAGAAGGAAAAGAAACAATAACCAGAGAAGACATTGACTCAGTAATACTAAAGCGTGAAGAGCTAAACGTTTTTTCTTTTCTGTATCACTTTTTTAAAAAAAACGTAAAAGCTTTAGATGTACTTAAAAAACTATTACAGCAGGGGCACCATCCCTTTGAAGTACAGGCGTTAATACTTACCTACGCAAACAAGCTTCTACTATTTCATACATACAAGCAGCAGGGGCTTAACGAAGGCGAAATATTCAAAAAACTCAACATGAACTACAAGCTGCAGCAGAGCAACTTTCAGGAATTTTCAAGGGTATTCTCAAAAATTGATACTATAAACCTTATCAAAGACCTGTATCAACTTGAGATTTTACAGAAGGTTGAGTTTCAAGACCCTCAGCAGTTGCTGGAGGATTTGGTTATAAAGTATACACATCTTTAAAGTCGGAGCGAGCGGACTCGAACCGCCGACCTCTGGCCCCCCATGCCAGTGCTCTACCGCCTGAGCTACGCTCCGAAGGTATATATAATATATGCTAAAACGCCTTTGATTTCATCTCCTCAAGGTACGTATTTTTATAGTTTATGTAGTTTTTGTAGGACTGTTCCAACCACTTAAGCTCATCTTCTGTCAGGTCTCTTTTGTACTTGGCTGGGCTTCCAGTCCATAGGGTTCTCGGTTCTATCTTTTTATTAGGCGTCACAAGGGCACCGGCACCAATGATTGACTCCCTTCCCACTACCACACCATCCATAACAGTGGATGACATACCTATCAGACATCTGTCCTCAATGGTACATCCGTGGAGCATAACATTATGACCGACAGTCACCTCCTTACCAATAATCGTTGGATGGGTTTTGTGGGTTACGTGTATAACCGTTCCATCCTGAATATTTGTTCTATCGCCTATTCTTATATAGTTTACGTCTCCACGGATAACCACGTTGTACCATATAGAGCACTCCTCTCCTATCTCAACATCTCCAATAATAACAGCGTTCTCAGCTATAAAAGCTGACGGATGGATTTTGGGAAATTTTCCTTTATAAGGTTTAATTATCGCCATTTTTCTTACCTCTACTGCTTTTTATAAAAGATATACCAACAGTTAGGTACAGTATAAGCATTGAAAGCATTATAAAAACAGCAGGAATTATGTATACAATCTTCATCCTTCACCTTTGTAAACCGCTTTGCCAGTCTCTGTTTCCCATACGGTAACACTTACAACCTTTATATCTTCCAGCAAACCTGCCTCTTTTAGTTTTTCTTCGAGAAAATCGTATATGAACTTGGCAAGA